>DJSP01000055.1 GCA_002438065.1 Caryophanales bacterium UBA6331
AAAAATTCGCTCAAAGTTTTCCAATTCCAGTTGCTTATTTAAAACAGAAAAACGATGATGGTGGCGGATTATCTGCAGGAACTTCATTAACAAAGTTTGATGCTAAATATGGTAGAACATTAAAACGTATTCAATCTGCGTATATTTCAGGTATCATTGATTTAATAAATGTATATGCATATAAAAAAGGTTTATCTGATTATATGAATGCATTTACTATCAAAATGGTATCACCATCGGCTGTTGAAGATAATGAACGTGATGAAAAACTAAAAAATCATACTGATATGATTAGAGATATAATGCAAGTAGTAAACGATCAAAACGATGCTTATAAACCAGAAACAAAGAAAAAAATGATTGCTTATCTTGCTCAAACATTACTTCAAGATCAAGGTCTTAGTGATATATTACAAGAAGATCTTAATGAAGAAGAAAATCAACCAAATTATTCAAGTGAAGAAAATAATGAAGAGGATGAATTAGTATAATGAATTTAAACAAAAAAGAAATGCTTTTAACTTTAGAAGAAATAAAAAAAGAACAAAATATAAATATAGATAAATATAAAAATGATGTTTTATTACATGACATCCCATCTGATGCTTTAAAATTTATTAATTTATATAAACCATTAGATGATTTAGGTGTATTTAATTTAATATATTCTAAACGTAGAAAAACACCATTATATAATAACTTTAAACGAGGAAACATTGATAATTATGAACAAGTTATTTGTTTAGGTAGTTTATTAACTCAAATGTTATGTTATATTAAAACAACTAAAGATGATGTAGTTAAACATAGCAATATTATTGGAATAAAATCTATTATACATGCACTGGATAATTTTACAACAACTGGAGATTTTTTTGAAGTTAATATTGTATATAATAAATTTTCATTATTATTTAAAGATTTATTTAATAAGGACGGTGATAATTAATGAGTATTAAAATTACTAAAATTAGTAATAATATAACAGAAAATTCTATACCTAATATAAAAATAAGTAAAGTAGAATCTAACAAAGAAATTTTACATGACGAAGATTCAATTATTACACCACTATATGGAAAAATAAAAGTAGTTAAATCAATTAATCCTGAAGAATATACATATTTTGATACTATTAAAGGTTATGATCTATTTATAAATAATAATGCGGATAATACTGTAGCTATTAAAGAAGAATGTTTAAAAGAAGATGTTGATGATAATGATGATCCAATAACTACATTAATAACAAGTTTAGTTGAAAAATATAATTTAGATTTTAATATGGTTAATTGGTCAGATGCAGATAATGCTATTATTATTAAATCTGATGATAGAAAAATATTAAACGACATTTATAATGATTATATTAATAATAAGGAATATGAACCTGAATTTGTTACAGAAGATGTGTTATTTTTAAATAAAATAGGTGATATTAAATTAGAAGATAATACTGATGATTTAATTGATAAATTAGATGATGGATCTGTTAAAGATATTGCATCTAAAACTGGAGTAAAATTATCAGGTAATGAAACAAAAGATCAATTAAAAGGTATTATAAAAGGTGCTATTGCAACTCAAAATAAATAATATAAAGGTCGGTGAATAATAATATGAAATTAGAATTAAAAGAATCTAATTCACCATTTTGGGTACTTGGATTAGATCATGGTAAAATTACAATGGGATCTTCTACTAATAAACCATGTTATTATAAATCAGGTAAAAAATGGTATGAATTTGCAAAACAAGTTATCAATCAACCTGGAATTGATGAAGTGTATTTGATTACCGGTGTTGAATGGGATAATATGAAAGGATCTTGGTCAGGTAAAGAAGCAGGAGCTTATGTTCAAAATAAAGGTAAATTAATTTTATCTAAAAATGAAATTACTTCTTATGAAGATAAATATGGACCTATAGAAATTAATGAAGGAGATTTTCCCAAAGGTATGTCAAAAGATCCATTACCTAAAAAAGGAGTAAAAACATATACTTCTTCAGCTACTACTTTGGAAGGAGATAAAAAAATGAAATTAGAATTAAAAGAAAATAATGAAGATACTTTTATATTTGAATCCAATATAGATTCTGAAGATATTGACAATGCAAAAGAATTATGGGATGATATTAATCTTGTAAGAAAAGAAGATGGAAAAGAATGTAAAGTAATTAAGTCTTCAAGAATTCCAGGGTTTCCTGAAGAATTTGAAGAAATGATACATGATATTGAATTTGAAGATGGCACAATTATCAATAATGTATTTGGTAGTTATTTAAAAATAAAAGATAACTCTAAAAAGGTTGAAGAAGCATTAGATCCTAAACTTATTGTACAGGGTATTATGTTAGCAATTGATAATTGGGATGAGTTAGTTAAAGCAGTTACTAAACTTAAAGAATTGTCTCAGCCAGTTTATGATAAAGCAATAACTATTTTACAATATTTAAAAGATAAAGGTACAGATATTAAATCTACTGCAAGTGAAATTGCTAATATAGTTACTACTTCTGAAGGTTTTGATATTAAAGATGATGAAGAAGTATTAGATAAAGGTGCTACTAAATTAGATAAAGGTGAAGGAAGTACTTTTGAAAATGCAGGTACTACTTGGAAAGTCCTTGCACAAAATGAAGATGATACATTAATAGTAGCTTTAGATTCAGAAGGTAATGAAAGAGATAAATTTGTTGTAGCTTGGGGATTACAATCTGATGGAAGTTGGAATCAAGGCCATTATTTCCAAAATAAAAAAGATGCTATGAAATATTATGAAAAAAGAGCTAAGAAAACTGAATCTTTAAAAGAATCAAAAATTGTTGAACCTATTGGCAATCCACAAACTGCTGGTAGTTTCGTAAATATAGATATTGATTTAGATCATATGGAAGTATCTGATTTTATTATTAGATTAACACAGGCCATTAGATCTGAACAAAATGCTATTTTAGAATACACTGCTTTAAGATCTGCTAATGGTATTACTAATGAAGAAAGAACTAATATTGATTCTATTATTGAAGAAGAAAAGAATCATATGGCTGCAATTACTACAATGCTATATAAACAAATTTTATCTAATCATACTGAAAATATAGACAAGGCAAATGATGAATTTGTATTACCTAAATTTGGTGCAGATTTATTCGATGAAAAATCTAATTTAAAAGAATCTATTGAAACGTTATTAACTAAGGTTGAAGGTTCTATTAATAAAACATCAAGTAAATTATTAAAAGAAGAATATTTTTCATCCATTGATGAATTTATTAATGAATTAAAAACAGATACAAATTATGATGAAATAGCATATCATATTAATCAATATCGTAAATTAGATAAAAAACAAGCAATGGAACTTATGGATTTATTATTCGAAATTGAAGATACTAAAAATCCTAAAGAATGTGTTCAAGATATTATAAATACAATTACAAAAACAGAAGATACTAAAATTACTGAGCAGAATGATAAATATAATGTTGAGATAGATGTTGAGTACGATTCTGAAGTTGTAAATCAAATTTTTGATAATCTTGCTAGAGTAATTGGTGATTTTAATAAAAATAGTGATATTAAATTAACTGATTTAAATCTTAAAGATGGTAAATTTTATTTCACAACTAATAAAGAAGTAGATGAAAAATTTGTAGGAGATATTTGTAAAAAATTATTTGATGAAGCTACAAATTATGAATATCAAATTAATATTAAATAAATGAAAGGAAGTATATATTATGATGAATTTATTTGAAAATTTATGTAATATGCAAGAAAGTGCTGAATCTGATGATTCTAAAATTTTAACTATAAAAGTATCTGGTTTAGCTCCAATGTCAGAATTTGATGATGAAGAAGATGCTAAAGATTGGGCTAACTGGATTGAAGATGATTATAATTTAGAAGTTTTAGAACAAGGAGATAATTCACCTGAAAATGGATATGTTATTGTTAAAGGTGATGAATATGATCTTAATAACTTTATAAGAGAAGTAATAGATAGTGAAAGCGACATTAATAGTACTTTTGTAAAAATACTTGAAAATTTAAAAGAAGCTGAATTAAGAGCTATGACAGGTCCTGATTCTTTTGCTTGGCAAGGTGTTAGTAAATTTCCTGATGGGTCAGCACCAATGATTAGTGAAGGTGAATATGGTACTATGGTTATTGGAGTTCCTGATGGTGAAGATACTATTATGACATCTATTTATTATGGTGATAAAAATCAAAAATGGTGTTGGAAAACTTATAATAATAAAGAATCCGCTATTAAAGATGGTAAAATATTATCAAAATTATTAGATGATGAAATTGATGAAGATCAACTAGAAAGATTTGGATTTGAATTAATTTAAGTAAATAATAATTTATATTTTTTAAGACTCTAGATTAAAACGTCTAGAGTCTTATTTTGTTTTAAAATAAAATTATATAATAACTAATAAAGTGAGGTGAATTAAATAATGATAGAATATCATAAAACTTTAAATCCAAAGTTATGGTTGGATAATAAATTAATTCCTGAAGTAAAGACAAAATTAATAGAAATATATCAAACATTTATAAATAAATTAAAAGAAAATGAAATTCCAATTGATGTTATAGATGTATTATTATTAGGTTCTAATGCTTCATATAATTACACTGATAATTCAGATATAGATTTACATATTGTAACTGACTTTGAGGATTTAGGATTAAACAATACATTAGCTCAAGTATTTTATAATAATGAAAAATCTAAATTTAATGATGATTATGATATATTTATTAAAGGATTACCTGTAGAAGTTTATATTGAAGATATAAACGCTGGTACTAAAAGTAATGGTATTTATAGTCTTTTACAAGATAAATGGATTAAATTTCCAGAATATAATCCACCTAAAGAAGTAGATTATTCATTTTTATTAAATGTTTATCAAAATAAAGTAAATAATGCTTTACAAGGTACTTCTGAACAAATAAAATCTATAATTAATGAAATTAAAATGTTACGTAAAATATCATTAATGAATGATGGAGAATATTCAAAAGGTAATTTAGTATTTAAAGAATTAAGAAATAATGGTTCTATTGATAATCTTTATAATAAATTACATGAATTAACTTCAAAAGAATTATCTTTAGAAAAAATGAACAGTTTAAAAGAAATGGTATCTAAATCTCAATTTATAGAACCATATAGATTTATATTTTCATCAAATATATTAAAAAATAATATGGATATAATGAAAAAATTAAATTTTAATGCTGAATTGTTATTAGATAATTCAAGTTCATACCAAATATGTGTTCCTGGGATAGCCGATTGGAAAAATTTATTGAAACAAAATATAAGTGATATTGAATTTAATTAAATAAATGAAAGGATGATATTAAATGATGAATTTGTTTGAAAATCTTCAAAAGATGTCAGAATCTAATGAAGATAAAATTATTAATGTAAAATTAATGGACGTCGAAGTATTAGGTGATAATGATGATTACGATGCTTGGGATGAACATTTAAATGAATTAGCTAATGAATATAATATTACTATTGAAGCTAATGGAGAACGAAGCGTATTAATTTCAGGAACAAAAGAAAATATTGAAGAATTTTTATATAGTGAATATTTTCTTGATTTTGATTCTAATCACGTTGTTGTTATTGATACTTTAAAAGAGGCTAAAGAAGATGAAAACGATGATTACGTTGAATATGTTTTTAAAAAATTATATTCACAAGATCAAAATAATATGGATGAAGAAGAACTTAAATACTATTATGATGGTGTTGCTAATGGTGAAAACGATGATTTTATAGATAATGTCGTTGATGATTTAGTTAATGATTATGATTATGATTATGATTATGATTTTCTTGATGAATATAGAGAAGAAATCATTGATAAATGTGCTGAAATGGCTCAAGAAAATGGATTTGGAGAATAAGTTTAAATATTTAATATTTATTAAGACTCTGGATTGAAATGTCTAGAGTCTTTTTTACTTTTAATTAAAATAAAATTATAATAAAAATGTTTATAAAAGTAGGTGAGTAATGTTGAATAGATTAGATGCTAATATTATTGATACATATAATTTAAATTCATCATTTTCATATTTAGGCGAAGAAGATAATGATAAGTCTACTAATGGTACACCTGTTCCAGATAAAATAAAAGAAGATGGAAAAAGAAAAGGTGTAATTGGTAAAATTGGCGGTATTGGTGCCGATTCAAATGAAGCTACTAGAAATGGTAGACGTTATCCATTACAATTATGGCAAAATGTTGAAAAGTCAGAATATTTTAAAGAAGGAATGGAAAATAGATGTATTGTTGGAGAATGTGATCATCCAGCAGAACGTTTAGATTATTCAATTCCTGAAGGTGCCATTGTTTTAACTAAGTATGATATTCAAAATGATGGTAAAGTATATACTGAATTTGATATTTTAGATACATTACCAGGTAGAACATTAAAAACATATTTTGATGCTGGTTGTAAATTAGGAGTTTCATCAAGAGGTCTTGGTGAAGAGATTATGGTTGATGGTGAAAAGATTATTGATCCTGATACTTATCAATTTTATTGTTTTGATGCAGTAGTATTTCCTGCTGTTAAATCCGCAAGAATGGAATTAATTGAATCTACTTCACCTAAAAAACAGCAATTAATAAACTCTATTACAAAAGAAATAAATAATTGTAAAACATTAGATGAATGTTTATTTATAGAAAATATGTCAAAAGATACAAACCTTTATTTAGATGAAATTAAAGAATCATTAGAATCTAAAAAAGAAGAATTATCTAAAGAAGACAAAGATGATGAAAAAGATACAAGCATTGAATCATTATTTAATCAATTAAAAGAATCTGATGATGAAACTAAAAAGAAATTATCTGCAGAAATTCTTAAATATATTCCTGATGCTCCAACTCAAACATTAATTAGAAATATATTATTTGATCCTAATAATAAAATTGATTGGGATAAAGTTGAAGAGTATATAAAAGACAATATGCCAGAATTTTCTATAAATGAAAATAATAATAAAATAAAAATATCAGG
>DJSP01000064.1 GCA_002438065.1 Caryophanales bacterium UBA6331
GCGTTTCTTTATTTATACCAGCTTAAACATGAAATTCCTATTATATAAAAAAAGAGAAATAACCAATCATTATTTCCCTAATTAATACTAATTATTTATAATCTTTATTTATTATTTTTACGAATAATTATATATGCAGTTTCAGTTAATAATCCAACAAATAAGATTACTGAAAGAATTATCCATTTTTTACAATCATTATTGTTGCAGTTGCACACTGTTTGATTTGGCTCTTTATTTGAACACTTATCTAGTGCAACTTTATTTACTTCAATATCAAATTTTACTTTATCTAATCGTTCAACTAATTTTGTTTTATCATCTGAATCAGTTAAAGCACTTACGGCTTTTAAAGCAGCATCATAATCTTCGCTATTAAGTGATTTTTCTGCAGCTTCTACTAATTTTGTTGCTTCTTCTAAAGCTTTTTTATTAGCTTCTTCTTGGGCTTTTCTTTCTTCTTCTCTTTTTTTAGCTGCTTCTTCCTCAGCTTTTATTTCTGCAGCGGTTTTAGCTGGTTTAACTGTAATATTATAAGATTTTGATCCACCATTTACTGTTCCACCACTTACTGTTGCTTCCATTTTAGATACTGTAATAATTCCTGTACCTTCTTTAGTACCTTTAACTGTAAGTGTTAATATAGTTGAACCACTCTTAATTGGTGATTGAGCATATAAAATGTATCTATTTCCATTTTTTCCCATTTGAGTTAGTCCACTACCAATAGCAGCATTAGTAACTTGAATATTTCCTGATGCAGCATAAGTTACATCTACACCTTCAATTAAATCACTGGCGTTTAACTTAATATAAATTTTAGTTGTTTTTCCAACTTTAACAGTGTTAGTTCCTGTAATACTTGTTGTAGCAGTTGCAGCATAAACATTTCCTGTAAAAAGAATAGCAAGTACAAGTATTAATAAATTTTTAATCTTTTTCATTTGTCCTCCTAATTAAATATCTTATTACAAAGTAATACTATGTCGGTAATGTCAATTTTATTATCATCATTCATATCAGCAGCCATGGTTTCAAGTTCACTTAAATTAACCTTATCAAACATCTTATTAGCCATTCTAACTACATCAGAGATATCTAATCTTCCTGATGGGTTAACATCGCCTTTAACTATAAATAGGAAATCTTTAACTACTAATTCATTATTAATAATTTGAATTCTACTTCCAGTACCGACGTTATTTCCAAATAAATTTACAGCTCTTAAGAAACCATAATTACTCACTAATTTTTCAACTATTGATACATCTAAACTTGTACCATTATAAATAATCATAGCTCTTGCCATATTTATTTCAAAATCTTTTCTATCAGAATCATTTTTAACATCTAATTTAAGATTATCAATAATATATTTTCTTACATAATTACTTGCTTCTTCAAATCTATTTAATGCTTCAGTTTGATATTCTTTAGTATATTTTTTAATACTTGCTATTTTAATTTTAGAATCAATATTATTAAATCTCGTATTTAATTTATTACTTGTTAAATCTATTTCATCTATTAATTCATATAATTTATTATTTCTATTTGTAATACTTGCATCACTTGTCAAATCAGTATTATCAACTATTTCTTTAACTTTCTTTTCTAAAATAGCTTGATATTTACTTTCTAATTTATCATATAATTTATAATAATCATTCTTTAATGTTCTATAATAATTTCCAAAATAATCTTTAAATAAATCATCATAATCTTCTAAGTGATAATCATTATAAATAGCCATAAATTCATCTGATTTATTAAATAATTTATTAACAATATCTAATTCATAAATATAGTCAAATTCGTTAATTACTTTATCAATAGTATATTTATCAATATTATCATATACATAGTTAAATGCATCACTATAATACATTTTTCCTAAAGTAGATATACTAGACTTATTGTATTTAGCTAGTTCTCTAATAGCAATAAATACGTCTAAATTACCATTAACTCCATAATCTTTTCTTTCTTCTAAATAAGTTTTAGTTATTCTAAGTGTTTCTTTATAACTATTATAATTATTTAAAAGTTTTGATTTTAATGCTTCTAAATCATTAGCTGCTTTAACTTCTCCACTACTTCTTAATTTACTTATTGTCTTATTTAAGTTAGTTTCAAAGTCTAAAGAATTAATGCTTTTAACAAAATCTTTGTTAACTAATTTTTTAGTCGCATTCTTATTTGTATCAGACCAATTTATTAAATCCCCTAGTAACTCATTTACACTTACCTTAGATGAATTAATTCTAGTTACAACCTCTTCTTCAGTATATGTAAGAGCACTTACATTAATAAATAAACATGCAATGATGCTAAATATTAATATCTTTACTTTTCTCACAACTATCACATCCTTACGTTTAAAGTATATAATAAAATTAACGATAAAACAATAAGTAAACTATAAAATTAATATGATTTAAATTTCTTTTGTTGATATTCTTCTTCATAGATTGAATATATTCCATTGATATAATTATATTTTTCTTTTAACCCCTACTCTAAATTAATAATACTTTAACATAAAAAAACTAAAAACGAGATGTATTAGTAGTCACATCTCGTAGTTATAACTTATTTATTATGTCTGAATTATTAATTATTTCTATAAGATCTTTCATCATTTTTAGTATATCTTCTTTAGTTGTACTTTTTTTAATTTTATTCTCCTATATTTACTCTTTTACTATGGCTTTAATGCTGTAATGGGTAACACATAGATTCCATCTGGTCTTTTTACAACAGCATCATATAAACCACAAATTATGCACATGAATTTTGGTTTAACATCTACTAATTCATAAAATCTCTTTAAACTAGCTGCTGCTTCTTCCTCTTTATTAGCTCCCAATTTTATTTCTATTGCTCCATATTCTCCATCTGCAATTTCAACAATGGCGTCTACTTCTAATCCTGTATCATTTTCTCTATAATGATATAATTTTGCTCCTATACTTTCTGCATATATTTTTAAGTCTCTTTCACATAATGCTTCAAAATATAATCCCATAGTTTCTAAATCATTTATCAGTTTCTCTGGTGTTATATTTAAAACAGCACATCCCAGAGAAGGATCTACAAAATGTCTTTTAGGATTTTTACCTACATTTAATCTTGAACGTATTTTATACATAAAAGAGTTCTGATCTTCAATTAAATGTAATCTATTTAACACATCCAAATAATCTGTAACTGTATTTCTACTTATAGTAACATATTCTTCTGTAACATTATCATCAATGTCTTTCATTAATACATTATTAGCAGAAATTGTACTCTCATTTCTTGCAAGAGATCTAAGTAGCATTTCCATTTTTTGTTTATCCCTTTTTACTCCATCAATTTCTATTATATCTTTATCTAATACCGCATCAATATAGCTTCTAGTGATTTTCATAGCACCATTAATACTAATATTAATTGATTCTGGCCAACCACCTCTTACTATTAATTCTGCTAATTTCTTTAATTCTACTTTATGCACTAATTTATTTTTTACTTTTTTTTCAAATAAATCTTTTAAAGAAACATCTCCACTAGAATCGCCTGATTCAAATAAAGACATTGTATACATTTTCATCTTACATATTCTACCTGCTCCAGAATGATGTATTTTATTACTTACTGGAACACTTGAGCCTGTCAACTACCATGCAATAA
>DJSP01000070.1 GCA_002438065.1 Caryophanales bacterium UBA6331
ATAGAGATAAAATAAATAAAAATGAGACAAGCGAATCAATTAAAAATCAAAGAAATATGTTAATTGATTACATAAATAAACATCCTGAATTTACATTAATAGATGAGTATTCAGATGAAGATTTATCTGGTGCTGGAACTTATAGACCTGAATTTGAAAGATTAATTAAGGATTGTGAAAACAGAAAACTTGATATCGTATTATGTAAAAGTCAATCTAGATTTTCCCGTGATATGGAAATTGTCGAAAGATATATTAATAATAAATTTAAAGAATGGAATATTAGATTTATTGGTTTATCTGATAATGCTGATACTTTAGTTTTAGGTAATAAAAAATCAAGACAAATTAATGGTCTTGTTAATGAATGGTATTTGGAAGATGTATCTAATAATATAAGAAGTGCTTTTAATTCTAAAATGAAACAAGGAGAATTTATTTCTCCCTTTGCTGCTTTTGGTTATGAAATAGATCCTAATAACAACAATAAATTGTTAGTAGATCCAGTTGCTTCAGAAATTGTAAAAAATATCTATAATTTATATCTAACTGGTCTAGGTTTTACAGGTATTGCCAAATATCTAAATAGTAAAGAAATACCCTGCCCTTCTCTTTATAAATATAGAAAAGATATTAAGTTAAATGTAACTAGTAATAGACCTCGTGAAGAAATTAAATGGAACTCTAATGCTATTAAAACAATTCTAACAAATGAACTTTATTTAGGACATTTAATTCAAGGAAAAAGAACTACAATTAGTTATAAAAATCATAAAATTAAAAATAAAGATAAAAGTATGTGGATAAGAAAAAATAACACTCATGAGGCCATTATTGATAAAGAAACTTTTAATAAAGTACAAATTGCTATAAAGGAAAGAACTAAACCAATTAAAAAAACTGGAAATGTTCATATCTTTTCTGGCAAAGTATTTTGTCTTGAATGTAACCATTATATGAGAAAGAAAAATTCTTCTAAACATGAATATTTAGTTTGTTCTAGTAATAATGGTTATAATGAATGTAAAAATAAAGAAGGAATTAGATATGACAAGCTAGAATGTTTAGTACTTGATGCAATTAATAAAAAGATTAAAAAATTTTATGATGAAAATGAATTAGAAATTTTAATCTCGGAAAACGTTAATAGTAAATTTGAAAAAAAAATTAAATCGTTAGAATCAGAACTAACTGATACTCAAAATAAAATTTCTAAAACAAGAAATTATTTAAAAAATATTTATGAAGATAAAGTTAATGGAATTATTACACCAGAACAATTTAAAAATCTAATTACAAACTATAATAAAGACGAAAAAGTTTATAGTGAACAAATAAAATCTATTTCTAAAAAAATAACCTATTATAAAAAGAAAGAATCTTCAAAAGATTATAAAGAAATATTTAGTAAATATCAAAATCTAACACAATTAAACAGAATTATTATTGAAGAATTTATAGATAAAATTTATATAGGAAAGATAAATAATATAACAAAAAGTAGAAATATAGAAATTAAATGGAATTTGAATTAAAATCTTAAATCTTAACAATTATGTTTGTAATATATTTAACTTCTCCACTATTTTATATAAACATATTTTGTAATATCAATGTAGCCTATTGACTACATTGATATTATTGGATATGATCATTTTAAAGGTGAAATAAAAATAGGAAGATACATTAATTGTGGTATTGCAACAGAAATTATTGTTTTAAGTAAAGGCAGTTTAAAAGAACACAAGAATGATATTATAAAAAGAATTGATAAAATTTTTAATTTAAAATATTATGAAGTAGAATCTAGTGAAAATTATATTTTTTTATGTTTAAAACAAGATTTATTTAACAAAGGGTTTAAAAATTTGTTATTAGAATTAACAGAATTAAATTTATTTACGGATAGTTTCTATGAAAATATAAAAGCTATTGATAAAAATTACTGTACTTCAAAAGAAAGAAAAAAAGCAGTATGTGATTATTTAGAAAAACATTTTGATTTAAAAATCGAAAAAAGTATGAAGAAACCTATGATTATGAAAAAGGGAAAAAAATAATTGATAAAGATGATTTTAAATATTGTATAGATGATTTCTTAGAACTTTCTAATGAAATAGAATTACATTCAGAAAATTATCTATATTGTACGAATATGGCTGATGAAACTCAGTTTAACGATAGTATGAATAATTTAAATGGTTTTTATATGTTTTTAAAACATATTTCGTTATATTCTGATTTTAATAAAACTGATAGTGAAGATATTACATTTACATTAAGGTTTTTAAACCATTTTCTAAGAAAGTCTTTAAAGAGTGAATTAAAAAGTACGTTAATATTTGGATTAACTGATTAGGGAGTTGTATAATAATTCAAAAATATAAAATAGAAAGGGATTAATCAATAATAGAAATTAATTAATATTTCTATAAGATTAATTATACGAGGAAATAATGAATAAAATAATAAACAATATTGATGAAGAAAAAGATGTTATGGAATTAGAATATAACTTAATATGTGATTTTATTAAGTTAAGAAATAAGCTTGGCCTTACTCAAAAACAAATGGCCGAAGAAGCACATACTGTAAGAGAAATGATTGCAGTTATAGAAAACGGAACTAAACATCCCCAAATTAATACATTAATTAAAATATTAAAACCATTTGGCTATACTCTATCAATAACTAAAATTAAAAAATAATGATAATTACAAAAGGTGGTGAAAAAATGAAAGAAAATAAATTAGAAACAATTACAAACTTATTCGAAAATAGTACTATTCGTAGTATATGGAATGAAGAAAAGGAAGAATATTATTTTAGTGTTATTGATATTATTGGGGCATTAACTAATAATGATTATCAAAAATCAAGAAATTATTGGAAATGGCTAAAAAACAAATTAAACAACGAAGGAAGTGAGTTGGTTAGTAATACTAACCAACTGAAAATGAAATCATCTGATGGCAAATACTATAATACTGATACATTAGATACACAAGGAATATTTAGACTTATTGAATCTGTACCAAGTCCAAAAGCAGAGCCAATGAAAATGTGGTTAGCTAATCTTGGTAAAGAAAGAATTGATGAAGTATTCGATCCAGAAATCGCTGGTAATAGAATTATTAATTATTACCGCAGTAAAGGTTATAGTGATGAATGGATTAAAAAAAGACTAACTGGAATGGTTGATAGATTTAAATTAACTGATATTTGGAAAGATGGTGGCATTGAAAAACCTGTTGAATATGCAATGCTTACTAATGAAATATATAAAAGTTGGTCTGGAATGAAAGCAAGTGAATATAAAGCATATAAAGGCATTAGAAAAGAATCTTTAAGAGATAATATGACTGATATAGAAGTATTACTTACAGATTTAGGAGAAATTGCTACTCGTGATATAGCCAAATCAGAAAATCCTCAAGATTTTAAAGAAAATTTGAAAGTTGCTCGTAAAGGTGGACAAGTTGCAAATGATGCAAGAGCTTCTTATGAAAAGGCAACTAACAAATCAGCTATTTCAAATGAAAATGCTTTAAACTATCAATATGTAAATGAAACTAAACAAATTGAAGATAATAACTCTAAAAATTAAAAAATATAGGTTGCATTAGGACACTTTCTTAAAACCTATATAGAATAAGACTTTCTTAACATAAATAAAAAATTAATTAAACTAAAAAGTTAAACTTTAATAAAATATATATCCTTTAGGTTAAAAATGTTGCTTGAATCAGGTATCAAACAATCCCTTATAAATAAAGGAAATTAACAAAAAATGTCTTCACTGCATTCAAAGAGTTGCTTTAATCAGGACACTTGCAACTAAACCAGATTTAATTCTCTTAGATGAGCCATTATCAGCCTTAGATTATGTAACTAGATTAACCATAACAGATGAAATTTATTCTATTTTAAAAGAAATGAATGTAACTGTTATCTTAATAAGTCACGATATTGCTGAATGCGTATCATTTTGTAATCGTATTGTTGTCCTATCTAAAAGACCTGCCATAATTAAAAATATTTATAATATTAATTTAGAAAAAAATCTCATTCCATCCCTAAATAGAAAAGATAAAAATTTCTATACATATTATGATTTAATATGGGGTGATTTAGATAAATGAGTATTAATCAAATAAAATATTTAAAAAAAATAAAAAGAAAAAAAATAATTATTTCTATCATTCAAATTATGTTACTAGTTTTATTTATACTAATTTGGGAATTACTAAGTAGTAAAGAAATAATAAATAGTTTTATATTTTCTTCTCCAAGTAAAATAGTAAAATGTATAATTGATTTATATAAAAATAATAATTTATTCTATCACCTATATATAACTTTAAAAGAAGTTTTAATATCTTTTATATTAGGTACTGCTATTGGTTTTATAGGTGCAATTATATTTTATTATGTTGATATTCTAAAAAAAATATTTGATCCATACTTAAATTTATTAAATAGTTTACCAAAAGTATCATTAGGTCCTCTATTAATTATTTGGTTAGGAGCAAATACTAAATCAATTATCATGATGAGTTTACTTATTAACACTATTGTAACTTTAATAACTATATATAATGGTTTAATAAATACAGATGAATATAAAATAAAAATGTTTAAAACATTTAAAGCAAATAAATTACAAACTTTATTATATTTAATACTACCAGCTAATAAAGAAACAATAATCTCAAGTATTAAATTAAATATATCCATGAGTCTAATAGGTGTAATCATGGGCGAATTTCTTGTAAGCAAAGCTGGAATTGGTTAT
>DJSP01000068.1 GCA_002438065.1 Caryophanales bacterium UBA6331
CCAATTTTTCGAAACGGTCAAAATATACTTTCCTTTTTCTTTATCTTGATCACATTTAAATCGAACTGCATCCCATATTGCAGGTACTTCTTGCCATTCATCTATAAGTTCTGGCATATCTTTATCTAAAACTAAATTTACATCCATTTCTGCTAAATGTTTTTCCCTAAAATTATCAGCAGTATTATTTAAAAATACAACGCTATTTGCATGATTTAAAGCTGTCCATGTTTTTCCACACCATTTTGGGCCTTCAATGCTAATTGCGCCAAAAACTTCCAAATTTTCTTTTATCGATTTATCTATTAATCTTGGCATATAACCTTTTTTTGTTAAGCTCATTAAATTCACCTCTGTCTTTTCTATCTATAGAATAACATATTTTTTGATTTTTTCAACATTTATTGTGCAAATTTAGAGTAATTTGTTGTGCATTTTTTGAGTAATCTGTTGTGCAATTTTTGACCATTTAAATTCCTATTTCAATTTATTTCTCCAATTGTATAAACATTATCTTTTACTTTACTTCGAATTTCTAATTCTTTATTAATAAAATGTTCAATTAATTTAATATAAGTATTATTTTCATCATATTTAGTTAAATTAGTTACTATTTTTTGATATTTTTTAGGAATCATATTATCTTGAGATAAAAATAATATTTTTTTATCTTTAATTTTAGATAACCATTTAAGTTCTAATGATAATCCAAAAGAAGGCTTATATAAATCAACTATTACTAAATCAGCATTTTTAATTAAGTCTTTAGCATATTTAGTTTTATTATTATCACTATAAGGTAGGATAACATTTTGCATTAAACATACACTACTACTTAATACTTTTTTATATATTAAATTTTCATAATCAAATTTATTTGAATGCATAAAATAAATATTTAGTCTTTCCATATTAATCACTATAAAAATGTTATCATAAAATTAGATATTTTGCTATAATAACTTTGAGGTGTTTATGGAAACTATCGGAATTATTTGTGAATATAATCCATTTCATAATGGTCATATTTATCATATTAATAAAATTAAAGAAATGTATCCTGATTCAATAATTATCTTATGTGTTAATGGATATTTTGGAGAAAGAGGCGATGTAAGTATTCTTTCTAAAGAAGATAAAACTAAATTAGCGCTTAATAATGGAATTAATATAGTTGTTGAACTTCCTTTCGTTTTTGCTTCTAATTCAGCCGATACATTTGCAGATGCAAGTGTTAAAATATTAAATTATATGAAAGTGGATAAAATAATTTTTGGTAGTGAATCTAACGATATAGATAAACTTACATTAATAGCAAAAAAACAATTAGAAGATGATTTTTCATTAAAGGTAAAAGAAGAAATAAAAAAAGGAATAAACTACCCTACTGCCTTAAATAAAGGTATTGGTATTAATTTAAATAGCCCCAATGATTTATTAGGTGTAAGTTATATTAAAGCTATTATAAAGAATAATTATGATATTAAACCTATCACTATTAAAAGAACAAGTGATTATTTAGATACTATAAGTGAAGATAATATAATAAGCGCTAGTAACATAAGAGAAAAAATTAAAAATAATATTGATATAAAAAAATATATTAATTATGATCCTAATTTTAATAAGATTAATGAAGAATTATTATTTAATTTAATTAAATATAAAATTATTACTGATAAAGATTTAAGCAGATATTTAACTGTTGATGAAGGTATTGAATATAAGTTAATTAAAGAAATAAATAATTGTAAATCTATAGAAGAATTAATAAATAAAGTTAAATCTAAAAGATATACTTATAACCGAATTAGAAGAATGCTTATTCATATCTTAATTGGACTAACTAAAGAAGATAGAAATATTTGTGATATTAAATACGTTAAAGTACTTGGTTTTGATAACATAGGTCAACATTATTTAAAGAATATTAAAAGTGATATATTAATAAGTTCTAAAATACCTGATTCTTTTTTAACAAGAAAATATGAACTTGTTTCTTCTATGGTTTATGATATAATAGCAAATACAAATACATATAAATTTGAAATGTCTAATAAACCAATAAAAAAAGATTAACATAATAAATGAAAAATATTGATATTAATGAATTTGATGAAGTTGGAAATAAATTTAGACATAAATTAAATGTTTATAAATATTTTAATCTAATTTTTAAAAGATAAAACACTATAGATTTAGCTAATTTATTTAATATAAGTATTTATGAAAGTAATCAATTATCATACAAGCAATCATCCAATAAATATTTATTAAAAAGATGAAAATGCTGAATATATGACAAGATCATTACTTGTTCCTAAAGAAGATTTTAAAGAAATGTATAATAACTTTAATAATATTTAATTTTGTTCTAAATTATATGGTGTTGATGAAGATATTATAAAATTATAAAAGAAATCGGCATAAATAAATGAAATGTTTTAAAATATAAATTCAAGTATAATAAAAAGAATGTTTTTTTCTCAACATTCTTTTTTATAATATTCATAGATTTTCTATTTTCTCTTTGGGAAGGCCTGTTATTTTTGATACTTCAGAAATACTAGTTCCTTTAGATAATAATTTCTTGGCAATTGAAATTTTTTCTT
>DJSP01000008.1:0-25695 GCA_002438065.1 Caryophanales bacterium UBA6331
TTTTTATGCGATTGCCATAAAATACTATTAAGTTTATTGTAAAAATATTGTCAAGGTTTATAATGTAGTAAAATGAGTTATTTATCGAAAGAGATAACTTATTTTTTATATAGATCATTTCTATTGACAAAAGTATCTTTTGTAATTAGAATAAATGGCAACTTATGGAAATCTATAATTTTTTGTAGAGGAGGATTATAATGAACGATATTGTATCATTTGATAAACTATGTAAAATAAAAGAAACAATTTTAAGTTTGAATAATGAATATGCTTTAGAAAATCAATATTTAAACGAACAAATTTGTGAACAATATGATGTAATATCAATTAAGAAAAGATTGTTAAAATTTTTTGAAGAATTTAAATCTGCAAAGTATTTATTTGAATTTCCTGTTGAAGAGATAAGTCAAATAACTTCTAATTATGGGATAACAATGTCTGCACATTTAAATAATAATGTTAGCAAAGTTGAAAGTTCTATTACTCGATATGTTGATAAGCAATTAAGAACAACAAACATATATAACTCCATCTTACTAGTCGTAAGCAAATTAACAAAAGAAGAAGTCGAATATTTTACCAATACCTTTTTAAACCACAAATCTGAAGAAGAAATTGCTTATCAAATTGGTATATCGAAGACAGCACTTCAAAAATATAAAAAGAGTTGCATTATTAAAACATGGATAGAAATGGAAAAATATTTTAAGCAAGATTAAACGTCTTGCTTTTAATATGCTTATTTATATAAATAAGTTTGTAGGAGGTGTCAAAATGACTTAGACATAAACAAATTAATCTTAATAAAGAATTTTTTTAGTAGCGGTTATAAACTGCTTTTTTTATTGCAAAATTTTAATTTAAATTTAATTTTTATATTTTTTATGAAAGGGATGATATTTATGGAATTAACTGATTTAAAAAGAAACAATACAAATACAATTAATGTAACAGATTCATTAAATGCACCTTTATTAAGATTAGAGATAAAAAATGGACAAAACACTATTATACCTGAAGGAAATGATTTAATTATTTATGTAGATAATGCTGAGGAAACTAATGAGAATAGAAAAACATTTATTTTTACCCTAGCTAAACCACTAAAATATTTGAATGAAATTTCAGATAGATTTATTATGGAGCCAAAATTTGAAAATGGTAAAGTAAAAATTCATACATATGTTGAAAGAAATATTAATGATGATGCAGTTCTAATTGAACCAGAATATGAAGAATTAGATAATCAACTAATCACTTTATTTGAAGGTAATAATTATATTAGTACAAACTATTCAAATGCATTATTAGAGATTGTATATCCTAAAAATAGTGATGTTATTAAATACTTATTAAACTCAATAATTTATGCTGGAAACAAAGAAGGTCAAGTATTAACATTAGACGATATTTATTTTAAAGATTGTTTCACTGAAGTTGACGGAAATATTAATGAAACATTAAATAAATTAACTGTAAAATGTTTTAATTCAACTAATGGAAAATTTAGTATGGATTGTGATGGAAATTTAATTGTTAATACAATAACCGCATTATCTGGCAATAATAATAATTCTGATGATTTAAATGTAAATAGTATTACTTCAAAAAATAATGCATTCAGCATTGATTTAGCAGGTAATATTGTTGCAAATAGTATAATATTAAACAATTATTCAAATATTTTAAATAAAATTTATCCAGTAGGAAGTATTTATATGTCTGTATCTGGTGAAAACCCAGGTAACTTATTTGGTGGAACATGGGAATCATGGGGAAATGGTAGAGTACCTGTAAGTCTTAATGTTAATGATGGAGATTTTAATACTTGTGAAAAAACAGGAGGAACTAAATATCATAATCATCTTGTAGGAGCACATTGTCATAATTTAGATGGTGCAAACGCATATGCACAAGTTAACTACACGGGAGCAAGAGCATACTTAAAAGGTAGATCAAGATCAAATTGGACACCAACTGATGGTCTTTCAGGAATGTCAACTTATAATCAAAGAAATACTATGAATTGGGCAGCAGATGTATATGGTAGAACAGAATATTCAGCATCATTTAATACTGGAGACGGAACAAATTTACCACCTTATATTACTTGCTATATGTGGAAAAGAGTTGCTTAATAATTAAATACAAAATATAGGAGAAAATAAAAATGAAAGAAATAATAAGTTTAAGAAAAGCAAAAGAAAAACATTTTTTATGTGAAGATGGAACATTTAAGGCTTTTTGTTATAAAGATGATATTCACTATTTAGATAATGGGGAATACAAGGAAATAGATAATACTTTAATTAAACAAGAAGATTATTACATTAATAAGAGTAATGACTTTAATGTTTTGTTTACAAGTTGTGTAGATAAAAATTTGTTATATAAAATCTTATTAAAAGATAAATTTCTAGAAGTGTTATTAGCAGAAAAGAAACAAGACAATAATAAAATAGAAGTTAAAAATAATGAAATTACTTATGTAAATCTTTTAGAAAATGTTGATTTTAAATATGAAATTATTGGAAAGAAGTTAAAAGAAACTATTATTTTAAATCAAAATAATTATTCACAAATTAGATTTATTTTAAGAACAAACTTGAATTTAAAATTAAATAATAATGTAGTTTATGCGTATGACAATGATACACTAATTTATAAGTTTGAAAGTCCATTCGTGTATAATGATGAAAAAAATTTAGATATCAATTTAGAATATGAACTAAACTCTTATAATGACTGTTATGAATTAATTTTAAAATTTGATAAGGAAAAACTAAATAATGTTTTATTCCCAATATATATTGATCCTACAATTAGTACTGATACAAAAGGAGAGGTATATGATACTTATATTTACCCTAACGATGAATCTGTTGATAGAAATAATCAAGATTATTTAAAAATAGGAGTTGATTCAAATAATGTGATTTATAGATCATTGTTAAAATTTGATTTACCAACGATTGGACCAGCTTCTCAAGTTGTTAATGCTACTCTTTATTTGACAAGTCACCCAACTGATTGGAGATATCCACTTCAAGATTTAATTCATGAAAAAATAGGTGTACATGAAATAACAAATTCATGGACAGAGGAAACTGCAAATTGGAATAATTTAAATGATAAATATAATTCAATTCTTGAAAATTATGCAGAATTTTCAAGAACTGAACAAACAGTAGAAGACGGAAAAATCAAATATAACCTATATATTAATGATATCAATATAACTAATTTAGTAAAAAAATGGTATTCAGGAACAGAAAATAATGGTTTAATGTTAAAATTTATCAATGAAAATTATAATTCGGATTGTAAAGAATATTATATGTATTCAAAAAATAATGATGCTTCATCTTCTTTAGGGAAAAACCCTAAGCCATATTTAGAAATTACTTATAGAAATCAAAATGGTCTTTCAAAGGGCAATGATTATAATGTAATAAGTCATTCATTTGGTAAAACATATATTAATAATTATAATGGAAACGTTATCAACTATTTTAAATTTTTTAATTTCGAATTTGGAAATGTAAACTATGATATAGGTATATATCATAATTCAAATGATGCGTTACTTAATAATTATGAAAAAGGATGGAAATATAGTTTTTTTGAAACATTATGCTTGAATAATAATGTATTAGAATATACTTCTTCATCTTCAAATATAATTTATTTTAAATCCACTGAACAAAATAAATTTATAGATGAATATAATTTAAAAATAGATGTTATTTATCAAGAGGATAAATATATTATGAGTACAAAAGATGGTATTAAAAAAACCTTTACTAAAATTAATAATGAAAATTTATATTATTTGACTGAAATTACAAATGAAAATAATAATAAAATTATAATTAACTACAATAATGTTAAAAAAATAAGTACTATTAAAAATGATAAAAATGATATAATTACATTTGAATATAATTCAAATAATGATTCTATTATATTATATAAAAATAATACCCAAGAAGAAAAAATTGTATTTGCAAATAACTTAATTACGCAAATTATAACAGATATGGGAACAATAAATTTTGAGTATAATAATAATGATACCATTTCAAAAATAATTGATGTATCAGGAACTTTTATTACAATGGAATATTTTGATAAAAGTTATAAAATAAAGACATTAAAGGAATATGGTAATCTTGGAACATCTGGCAAAGTGTGGAATTTTAAGTATGACTTTAATTCTACTTCTATAGTAGATAATAGCAATAAAAAATATACATATATTTTTAATAAATATGGTAATACTATTGGAACACTTATTAAACAAAATTCTGAATCTATTAAAGATATATATGGATTTAATAAGAATTATGTAGATAACATAAGTAGTACTGTAAAAAATAATGCAACTTCAGAAACTAGAATGTTAAAATATACCAATAATCTTTGGAAAAATAGCAGTTTTGAAGATAGTTTAGATCAACTTGTTACTGGAGGTTCTAGAGTTAAAGAAAATTCTAGAACTGGAGAATATAGTTATAAATCTAGTAATAAAATAAACGTGGAAATATTATCGTTGAATGGTAATACAATTTATACTTTTAGTGGATATATTAAAAATAACAAACCCGTAACTATTAGAGTTTATTCTAATACTTTAAGTAAAACAGAAATTTTAAATGAATTTGTAATTCCTATAAATGAAGAATATACAAAATTTTCAATTTCCTTTCCATTTACTGGAGCTACTGGTCATAATGAAGTAGAATTGGAAATTGATAATAATGGAATTATGTATATTGATGATTTACAGCTTGAAGAAGGTAATGTATCAAATGAATATAATATGATTGAAAATTCTAATTTTACATATAATTTTGATGGTTGGGAATTATCAGGAGTAAATGAGGAAATAGGCGAAAAAATTTCAGATTATTATGTACTTAAAAGGATTAATCAAAATGAAATATATTTAGATATGAAAAGCCGTCCAGATACAACAATTTCAATAAGTAAACATTTTAATATTAAGGGAAAAGCAGGCGATATATATAATTTGTCATTTTTGTACAAAAATAAGGGTGTATTAAGTATTTCAGAAGATTTTGGAAATGTAGAAATTGATGGTTCAGGAAGAATCGGCAATTTTGCAACTATATCATTTTTTAATGTTGATGAAGAAATGGGAACTGGAACGGATACGATTGAACTTAATAAACATAATGATGAATGGCAATTTTTTTCACAATGTTTTATGGCTGAAACTGATTATAATGGTTTTGATTTATCAATTATTTCAGCAAATGAAGTAAATGACTTATTATTAACAAATTTTATGTTAGTAAAAAATATTGGATCTTATACGATTGAATATGATGATAATGGTAATATAAAAACATTTAAGGATTATTCAAATAATAGTTATAATTTTAAATATGGTAATAATAATAATTTAATTCAAATAATGGAATCACAAGGGGGAAATTTTGTTTATGAATATGATAATAATAATTCAAATAAACTATTAAATGCAATTAGTGCATCTGGTATATCAAATGAAATTAAGTATGATTCAAATGGCAATCCAATAACAACTATTATTAATGTCTTAAATGAGAATAATGAATTAGTTGAAAATAAAATGTATAACATCAAGTTAAAAGGTACTGATAAATATTTAAATTATTTGCCAACTGAAGGTTTTACGATAAAAGAAAGTAGCTGTAATCAAAAAGAGTTTATGCTTTTAAAAAATGAAAACAATTATTATATTAAATGTAATAATAAATTTATTTTTATTGAAAATGATGATATAAAACTTGATTTAAATAAGAAATCAAGCTTTGAATTTCTAAAAAAGGACAATTGTAGTTATTCAATAAAAATTGATAATAAAGCCTTGACAATATTAAATAACAATTTAGTTTTAAAAGATTATGAAAGTTCTAATTATAATCAAGAATTTTATTTTGTAAATTCTAGTGAATCAAAAAAAATTGTTAATAGTGCTAAATATACAAATAATAAAAAATATGTAAATGAGGTTAAAGATTCTTTAGGAAATATAACAAAATTTGATATTGATGAAACCACTGGTAATGTCAGAAGTATTACTAACGCTAAAAATTACAAAATAAGTCTTAACTATAATAATATTGGTGATTTATCAAAACTATATGATAATAAAAGAGAAGTTAATTTCATTTATGGAGAAAATAATAACTTATCAAAAATAATTTCAAAAAATAGAACATATAATTTTGTTTATGATGAATTTAATAACATGAATTTGATAAAAATAAACAATAACGTCTTATTAAAGATGACATATGATAATAGTAATAATTTAATAAATGAAAACTTTGGAAATAAATATAATGTTAATTATGTTTATGACGTTTTCGATAGAATTTCAAAAAAAATAAAAGACGATTGTACTTTTAATTATTTTTATGATAATTTTGGTAATTTAGTAAAGGTAAAAAATGACTTTATATCAACAAAATTTTTATATGATTATGCAAATAGAATTTGCGGAAAAGTTTTTAAAGATATAAATGAAAATTTATTCAGTACAAAATATATTTACAACAATAGTAGTGCAATTATTAATACAAAATATTTTTTAAATTATAATCAATTTATCAAAACTTTGGCAAATATAAACATGGAATATGATAAAAACAATAATATTTCAAAAATAATAAATAATCTTGATACATTTAAATACAACTATGATGAAATTGGAAGATTAAGTTCATTAATTTTAAATAACAATGAATTATTTAAAATTGAATATGTTAGCAATGGTAATAACACGTCAACACTTATAAAATCGATAAAGTATGATAAATTATTATATGAGTACTTATATGATAAAGTTTCAAATATTATAGATATTAAGTTAAATAATAAATTGTATAAACACTTTGAATATGATGAAATAAATCAATTAATATCTGAAAATAACTATATTGATTCTATAACATGGAGATATTACTACGATTTAAATAATAATATTATTAGAAAAGATAAGTGTAAAATAAACTCATATGATATTATTGAGACTATTAAATATGAATATAGTAGTGTTAATCCTGATGTAATAACAAAATATAATGATGATCTAATAGAAAGTGATGCTTATGGCAATCCAGTTAAAATTGGAAATAAAGTTCTAGAATGGAAAAATGGCAAAGAATTATGTAGTATAACTGATAATGGAAATAATATTAATTATACATATAATTGTGATGGATTAAGAGTATCAAAAATCGTTAATAATATAGAAAGATATCACTATTATGATAATAATAAAATTGTTGCAGAAAAAATAAATAATAATATTATACATTACCTAAGAGATACAAAAGGAAATTTAATTGGTTTTACATATAATGACGAAAAATATTATTATATTAAAAATATTCAAGAGGATATTACTGGAATTCTTGATAAAGATTTAAATTTAATTGCAAAATATTTTTATGATTCATGGGGAAAAGTAGAAAAAATATGTGATGCCAATGGAAACTTAATCGTAGATAATACTAATATTGCCATAATAAATCCATTTAGGTATAAAGGATATTACTATGACAATGAATCAGGATTATATTATACAAATAATAGATATTACAACCCTAACTGGGGAAGATTTATAAGTATTGATACAAATATTGGAAAGAAGAAGGATTTTACTAGCTATAATTTATACGTTGCATTTGCAAACAATCCTATTAATAATAATGATGAATATGGTAAATTTTGGAAAAAAATTGGTGGATGGATTAAATCTGCATCTACATGGGCACTGAAAGCACTAAAAACGGTATGTGAATTTACTTCTATAACATTTAAAGAATCCAATAATTTGACACCTCCTACAGAAGTTTCTGGATCATATTTAGGTTATACAATAAAATCTGGAACGTCTTCAACAGTTTCAACAAAAAACAGTGATTCTGATAAACCTTATGGTGTGGAATTTGAGCATAAACCAGGTGAATTAACAAAAAGTTTCAATAATCGTATAACTAGTAGTCATGTTACTATTGGAAAAGAAGGAGTAGAAATGGGAGCAGGATTTTATTCTAGGGATAGAAAAGAATTAACAACGTTAAGTTATGGAATTAGTTTTACAAATCTAAGTTTTTATGCTAAAATAAATTCGAATATAGAAAATAATGTATATGAAGAAGATGGTTTAATTACCACGATTTCTTCTGATACATATGGCGAAGGACATATAGGAGCAGAGTTATTTGCAACTTTATATTTAATTTATGCCGTACCTGCTACTTTTGATGCAATATTATTAAGCGGTCTAAAAAATGCATTTAAACAATTGGTTCCTGTTTTAATTCCTGCATAAATGAAAGGATGATTTTATTTGACATATTTTATTTTTAGGGTACCAATACTATTAATTATTTGTTGTGCATGTTTATTCATAAAAATAAAAAAATACAAAATTCCAACCAAAGTGCAATTTATTTTTATTGCATCAATCTTATTAATAACTAGTATTCTTTTAAAACATTTAGAATTAGAAGAAAATTATGTTGAGTTTAAAACACCAACAAGTGCATTTAACTATTCTTATCCTTTTAAAGATATTTTAGTTACTGACAATAATGATAAATGTTATGCAATAATGTACTATGATGATAATAATTCGATAAAATTTGCTATGTCACATAAACTAAAAAGTGGAAATTGGAGTTATATATATCCTAGAGGTGTAAAACTTAAACACGAAATAAAATTAAATTATGATATATATCTATATGATGAAAATGGATGTAGTTTTGTATCTTTATCAAATCGTAATTTTCAAAAAGATGATAAACCAATTATAAAAGATAATAAAGGAAATTTATTAAAAGAATACAAAGATTTAGATAATGACTTCAAATTTACACACACTTCGTATTATACATTTATTGATAATAAAAAAGATTTTTATATTCAATTTAATAACGAAATAATATATCTAAATATGGAGGACTCATGATAATATCAAAAACAATTTTAATAATTAAATTAATAAATATAATTGTAATATTATCTGGTATATTTTTATTGATATTTATATTTAAAAAATTACCTGTGGAGACATCTTTAAAATTAGCAAAAAATTTATATGCAATTTTATATACTTTTTCTATAGTACTTTTATTTATTGAATATTTTAAATTTATAAATGTCTCAACAATTGTATCCTTTATATTAATAAATTTGTATATGGACTTAAATGTTATTATTAGCGTAATCATAATTTATAATATAATAAAAAATAATGTCAAATGCAAAAATCATTAAGGTGTACTTATGTATAAAGAAAAAATTGTAAATAGCCCCATAAAGGGGCTTTCTTCATTAAATATAACATCAAGTTTTGGGAACAGAACTTTTTTTAATGGAAAAACTGGGAAAAATGTTACAAATTTTCATTCAGGAATAGATTTAATTGGTGGAAGAGTAGTTGTGGCTACATCTAGTGGAACTATTACATCTGTAAGAACATCTATAAAAGGTTATGATGAATATAATTCAGCTGGCAACTATGTTTTAATTTACCATGGTAATAATGTTTATACAAAATATTGTCATTTAAAGTATGGAAGTGTTAAGGTAAAAAAGAATGATATTGTTCAAGCAGGAACAATATTAGGAACAACTGGAGCGACAGGTTTTGCTACTGGCGTACATCTTCATTATTCTGTTAAAGAAAATGGTAAATGGGTAGATCCATTAGACTATTTAACTGGTAATAAGCAGTTACCATCATTAGAAAATAGCACACCAATCGTTGATACGGGAAGCAAAGATCTAATATCTTACAAAGTTCAAAAAGGAGATACTTTAACAAAAATAGCCAAAATGTATAAAACTACAATATCTGAATTGGTTAACTTAAATAATATCCAAAATCCAAATTTAATTATTACTGGAACAATATTAAAAGTACCAAATAATAATGTTGAAAATGTTTCTAATAATTATTATATTGTAAAAAAAGGAGATACATTATCTGGTATTGCGAAAAAATATAATACAACTTGGAAAAAAATATATAATGATAATAAAAATATAATAGGTAATAATCCAAACCTAATAAAAATTGGACAAAAACTATTAATAAAATAGGAGGAATGCAAGTGAATAAAACATTGCAAACGGTAATAAGTAGTATTTTAAGTATTCTTATATACTTATTTGGTGGTTTCGATTCATTAGTTATATCATTAATTATTGTAATGGCTATTGATTATATTACTGGTATATGTAAAGGTATTTACCACAAGAAATTAAATAGTACAATTGGATTAAAAGGTATCCTAAAAAAATTTGGATACCTTTTAATAGTTATTTTAGCAACACTATTTGATAATATAATTCATGATGAAAGCATGGCTATTCGAGCATTAGTGATTTATTTTTTTATATCAAATGAAGCAATTTCTATATTAGAAAATTGGGGATCACTTGGACTACCACTACCTAAAAAAATATTTGATGTCTTTGAAAAACTTAAAGAGCAATCAAATTAAATTTAAAGAACATTGAGAAATTATTTATTTAATTTCTTAATGTTCTTTTATGCTTAATTATGCATATTTAATCATAAAAAATGACAAATATTAAATTATTTCATTTTTTATGGTTTATTTAATATAAAAATAGTATATAATAAAGTTAATTATTGGAGTGAATAAACTATGACTAAAGAAGAACAAATTTTAGAACTTAAAACCTTATCACAACCTTGTGATACAATAGGTTTACCAAAAGACACAATTTCTATTTATCTTGATTTTGATAATGATGAAATAGAATATGGATGTGCTAACAATTATATTTTTGATTTAGAACAATATGAAGTGTACATTTTTACTAGTAATAAAAATGTTGTAGCTAATAATTTATTACCTTTTATTACAAAAGATAAAAATGAAGCAAATAAAAAATTTAATGAATATAAAGAGATTATTAAAAGAAAAGATTTGAAGTATATAAAAAGTCTTATCAAATAAAATACTTTTTTAAAATAAGTAACGAATAGGGTTAATATTGTCAACTCTATTCGTTTTTTTGTGCTTGAAATTACTAAAACGCCGTCAAAAGACCGCTAAAAGACCGTCAAAAGACAGGATAATTCACGTTATAAACACCATTGTAAAAAGGATTACAAGTGATAAAATATAGTAAAATTGATTAAATTACACGAAAAGGTCAAGTTTATTCAATTTTATAATTGACTTTTCTTATAAAGAGTTTAAAATAACTAATTAAACAAGGAAAGTTACTCGATGTAAATGAAAGGATTTTATGTTAAATAATAAAGTTAATATTAAAACAAATTTTAACAAATTAAATCTTTTAGCAAGTTTACAAGGGGTTATTTGCGATTAAAAAGAATGTTAGTTGTATTTGCTAATGTTCTTTTTTCATTTAAAGGATGGGGTAATATGAATAATAATTTAACAAAAATTGAAGTAACTGAATTAAATCCAATATTAAAAAATTCTTATATTGAATTATTTAATTTTTCGGAAACCAAGAAAAATATGGATGAATTTATGGATCAAATTGAGGAATGGAAATATATGTGTTTAAATCTTCAACCACCAAAAATTACACAAAGTTATGAAATAAGATATGAAAGTTATGTTCCAATGACAAGTGATAAAGTAGGTAGTTTTGTTCAAAAAAAATTAGATTTAGAACAAAGAGTTAATGAAACATATCAATTATTAACTGAAGCATTATCAAGACTAAATATTAGGGAATTAGATTATTTTAATATGTCTTATTATCATAGATTGCCTGATGATATTATTGGCGAAAGAATTCACGTTGGAGAAACAATGGTAGCACATATCAAAAGAAGTTGTATCATAAAAATTGCACTAGGTTTAGAAAAAGCTGTAAGAAATAATTTAAATAAATAGTTATTTAATCTTGAGTTTATAGGGATCTCATCAAAAAACTAATGTTTAAAGGAAGTGATTATATTGAATAGAAAATAAATAAAAAAACTTGCAATTATTTAAACTTTGAGTAATAAATATATTAGATGAATTATGATTAAATTGATATATTTTATTCGTTTTAAGCGATTTTAAATTGGAGGTTAGATAATTGTGCGAGAAAGTAAAAAAATATTTGTTATATGTATTGTATTAATTTTGTTGTCTTTATGTGTTGTTTTATATGTATCTAAAATAATTGATAATAGGAAAAAATATCAAAAAAATGACATGATAACTACTATAAGAACAACAAGCAATTTAACAACTACAATAACAAAAGAGAAAGAAAATAATGAAGTAACAACTAATATTATTACTACGCATAGTTCGAATCCTAGTACAACAAATTCAAGTAAAACTACGGAAAAAAGAACTGAAGTAAAAACAACTACTAAACAAACAAAATCATCTAATAATACAACTACTACAAGAACTACTACAACCAAACAACAATGTGAATCTAAAAAATTTATTTTTAGTTGGGTTAGAGCCGATTTTGAAACATTTGATGAATGTGTAAAAGTAGGCGATAAATATTCTAATAGTTATGGATATTATTGTGATGATTATGAAGATTTATGTGGTAAGCAATATTATATGTTAACATTATTTGATTCTAACGGTAATCTTTTTGATTATCATAATGTACAAATGCCCTAAAAGGTATTTTTTTAATGGGAGAAAAAATGAAAAAAATATTAAAAATTATGTTATTATTTTTCTTAATCGTTCCAACAATTGTTGCAAATGCAAGTGACTATAGTGATAAATTCATAGAAAGATATAAATGGATACCAAATGATTTTATCATAAAACAAAAGGGAAGTATTAAGAAATATCAACAATTATCTGTTATTGTACGTGAAAGTGATAAACAATTTGTATATTGTGTTGAGCCAGGAGTTTCAATAGATAAAAATAAAGTATATATAGGCTCCGATGTAAATCAACCTTATTTATCTAATATGACTGAGGAACAATGGAATAAAATTTTATTAATTTCATATTACGGATATGGTTATTCAGATAATAACGTTGATCATACTGCATTAAAATGGTATTCAGTAACTCAATTTATGATTTGGCAAGTTAGTCCTAACGGTTATGATATTTATTTTACTGATAAATTAAATGGTAAAAGAATAATTAAATATACAAACGAAATTAATGAAATAGAAGAATTAATTGCCAATCATTACAAAGTTCCTAATTTTAATACAAATGATTTAAAAATTAATATAACAAATGAAATTAGAATAAAAGATAATAATCAAGTTCTTTCTTCATGGAATGTTACTAGCAATGATATTTCAAATGTTTATATTGATGGCAACGATTTAGTTATTAAACCAAATAACATCGGGAGTTCAAAAATAACTTTAACTAAAAGTGATAAAAGGAATTTATCTCCAGCAATACTATATTATGATCCAGTTAGTCAAAATTTAATGAAATCAGGACGATACGATCCACTTAAACTAGAATTGAATTTAGAGATTGTTGGTGGAAAAGTTGAAATTAATAAATTAGACTTTGATTGTAATTGTAATAATCCTAGTGGAAATGCAACATTATCAAATGCAAAATATGGAATTTATGACAAAGATGAAAAATTAATAGAAGTACTTACTACTGATGAAAAAGGTCATGCAGTAAGTAATTATTTACCTTATTTTGGAGAATATACAATAAAGGAATTAGAGGCAAGCACAGGTTATAATTTAGATGATGAAGTATATTCTTTTATTATAGACGAAAATAATACTTTTAAGACTATTAATGTATATGAAAAAGTGATAAAAGGTAAAATTAATATACAAAAAGTTTTAAAAAATGTTAATACTGAAATAACCATATCAGAGCCAAATGTAAAATTTGGTTTATATAATGAGAATAATGAATTAATAAAAGAGCTTATTACTAATGAAAGTGGAAAAATAAATATTGAGTTACCTTATGGAAAATATGTTTTAAAACAGTTGACAACAACAAATGGGTATAAATTTTCTCAAAATTATATTTTTGAAATAAATACAAATAATCAAGTAATTGATAAAAAAATAATTAATGAAGAAATATCAGCAAAGTTAAAGGTTATTAAGATTGATAAGGATACTGGTAATCAAATCAAAAGAAAAAATATAAAATTTAAAATAAAAAATTTAGATTTAAATGAATATGTTAATCAAGATAATAGTGAAATTTTCTATACTAACGAAGAGGGAATAATGATTACAAAATATCCACTAGGACATGGTAATTATTCTTTGGAAGAAGTAGATTCTATAATTGATGGATATCTATGGAATAAGGAATCAGTTAGATTTACTATAGATGAAAATAGCAATTTTTATAATGATGGTAGTAATGTTATATTTGAAACAAAGTTTGAAAATAAGGCTGTAAAATCAAATATAAAACTTATTAAGTATGGAGAACAATTTGAAATAAAAGATAATAATTTGTTCTTTTATAATAAAGTATTACCCACTATAAAATTTGGCTTATATGCTAAAGAAGATATCTTTGATGGTACAGAAAAATTAATTTATAAAAAAGATGAATTAATTAGTATAAAACAAACTGATCAAGATGGTAAAATACTATTCGCAGATTTATATTTAGGAAAATATTATATAAAAGAAATTAGTTTATTAAATGATTACGTAAAAAATGATCAAGTATATGAGATAAATTTAGAGTATCAAGATCAATATACAGAGATTATAAGTTATGAATTAAAAGTATATAATTTGTTAAAACATGGCGAGTTGGAGTTTACAAAAACTGACTTTGCAACATCAGAGGCTATACCAAATACAAAAATAGAAATATATACGGATAAAGATGAGTTAATTTTTTCAGGTATTACAGATGATTATGGAAAAGTAACAATAAAAAAATTACCACTTGGAAAATATTATATTATTGAAACAAAACCACCTACTGGATATAGATTGACTAATGATAAGATATATTTTGAAATCAAAGAAAATAATGAGGTTGTAAAAGCCGATATGACTAATGAAAAAATAGAAATTGAAGTACCAAATACTGAAAATAATAATTATTTAGTACCAATATTGATGGTAAGTATAATTGTTTCAAGTGAAATTATATTATATGAAAAAGTTAGAAAAAATAAAAAGAAATAACAATCAATTTATAATTATTGGTTGTTTTATAATGGTATTTAGTTGTTTATTTATATTGATTATAGTAGAAATTAATAATTATAAAATTAATAAAATAAACAAATTAAATATAGATATCTTCTTTAATAAAACTGAAGAAGAAAAACAGGTAGATGAAATTAATGTTAATACAACTATAAATGTTAATAAAAATATTTTGCATCTAGAAAAATATTTGGGAGTATTAGAAATTAAAAAAATAAATTTATATCGTGGATTTTATAAGCTAGATTCATATCTAAACAATATTAATAAAAATATATTATTAGTAAAAGAATCTGATATGCCAGATGTTAGAAATGGAAATATCATATTAGCTAGTCATTCGGGAAATAGTAATATTTCTTTTTTTAAGCATTTAAATAAATTAAGTGAGAATGATATTGCAACAATATATTATGACAATAAAAGATACGATTATAAATTAGTAAATGTATATGAAGTTCTTAAGAATGGAAAAGTTTTTATTAAAAAGAATAGTGATATTAATACTTTAACTTTAATCACTTGTAAGCAAGGCACTAATAAACAATTAGTGTTTATTTTTGAATTAATAATAGGAGGAGAAGAAAAATGAAAAAAATTCAAAATGAAAAAGAAAATAAGAATAAAAAGAGATTATTAGTAGTAGGAGCACTAGGAATGCTTACTATATTAGGAGGTACACTTGCATATTTTACAACTAGTACAAATATTACAAATAAATTTAAAGCAGGTTTATATCAAAATGAAATTGTAGAAGTATTCGAGTCACCATCAAATTGGACCCCTAGTACTACAACAACAAAGACTATTGCAGTTACTAATACAGGCAGTATTCCAATGGCTTTAAGAGCAAGTTATACTGAAAAATGGGTAAGTGCAAATGGAAAAGAATTAAGTTTAAAAGATTCAAAAGGAAATCAAGTTGCTATAATTTCTTTTGCTGATGATTGGAAAAAGGATAATGATGGATTTTATTACTATGGCTCAAAAGATAATAAAACATCATTAGCACCAAATAAAACAAGTTCTTCATTTATAAAAAGTGTTAAATTTAATGAAAATACTGAAGCAACTTTAAAAGAAAAAATTAGTGATGATGGTAAAACAATTACTTATACGTCAACAGGTAACGGATACGATAATGCAACTTATACACTAACTATTAGAATTGATACAGTACAATACGATCAAGCAAATAATTTTTGGAAATAAAAGTTAAAAAATAAATTGGAAAGGAAATTGATATGATAAATAAACTAAAAAATATAATATTAAAAATTATATATATTCTAATTGTAATTTATTTATTAATATTTATTCCAGCAATTTGGGGCAAAAAACCACTTGTCATTATATCTGGAAGTATGGAGCCAACACTTAAAGTTGGAGGTATTTTATATTATGAAAATATTGAAATAGATAAATTTAATAAAGGAGATATTTTAGTTTATCAGTTAAATAATCACACAATATCACATCGAATTGAAGAAATTACTGAAAATGGTTTTATTACAAAGGGAGATAATAATTTGTCATTAGATACTTATGAGGTATTAAAACCACAAGTAATTGGTAAAGGAACAAATTGGTCAATTCCATATTTAGGATATTATGCTGATTTTATCTATAATCATAAGTATTTAATAGTAATAGCAGTAGGATTAATAACAATTGATTTGTATTTAACAAATAGTGAAAGGAGAAAGGTGAATGAAAAAGATTCTTAAAATTTCTCCTTTTATTATTGCCCTATTAATTACGTTATATAGTACATATTCATATTTTACTACCTCCGTTTCTAAAAAGTCTTTATTTAATACAAATAAATATTTCTTTTTATTAAATGCTGGAGAAGGTAAATATGAAAATATAGATCAGTTAGTAATTAATAATAATCAAACAATTTTACCGATACCAGTAAGAAATGGCTACACATTTCTAGGGTATAGTGATAAAACTACTGAGTCAGTTGATTTTACTAATCAAATAAAAAATGCTGAAATGATTAATAATAAGCAATTATATGCTAAATGGTCTATAGTTAATTATTCTATTAATTATAATCTTAATGGTGGCGTTTTAAATTCTATAAAAAACTCTTATACAGTAGAAGAAACATTTTCTTTACCCATACCAACAAAGGATGGTAGTACTTTTATAGGTTGGACTGGAAGTAATGGAGGTGTTCCAAACACTAATGTTCAAATACCAAAAGGAACAACAGGAAATTTAAATTATACAGCTAATTGGAATACACCAAAATATTACGTTGATGTAAATCCAGTTATTCAAAATAATTTGTATAGTTCGGGAATAGATGGTTTTACATTTTCTATATGGATTAATGATAATTTAGTTGCTGATCATGTTACAGATTATTATAATTCAGAGATAGAATATGGAACTAAGTTAAAAATTTATGTTTATGATAGAGATGGATATAGTTTAAAGACTTTTAGAGAAAATACATGGATTGTAAAAGAAAATTTAGATATTAGACCAGAATGGTATGATGATATTCCACCAACAATTACATCTTTTAGTGTTACTAATTTAGGATATTATGATCCGAAATATGGAGCAGATAAAGGATGGAATATAAGAGTATTTATTGAAGGATATGATAATGGAACAGGTATCAATAAATATCAAACTTGGTTAAAACCATATGGAAGTGGTTCTGGTGCATCAAGAAAAGATGGAAATGATAGAATTCTTAAGAATGTATTATATTTAGAAGAAGCAAGTGGAAGAACATTTTGTGCTTATGCAATAGATAATGCAGGTAATGAATCAGAAAGATGTGAAACAATCAAAGTTTAATGAAAGAAGGAAAATAGTATGAATAATGAAAAAGAAAAAGATTTAAGAAATTCAAGAAACAAATTTGAATTAGAAGGAAATGTAGCAAATATCAGTGATATTTATGTTGGACAAAATAATAAAAAAATATTAAGATTTGATTTAGCTCAAAACAATAATGGAATTACACAATATGTTCCAATTGTAATAAAAGGAGAATTGGTTAATTCATATGGAAATAAAATCAAAAAAGGAGATTGGATAACGATAAAAGGAAGAATTTCTACATATACAAAAGATATTATTAACAATGATAAGACATACAAAGAAAAAAGTATTGACATACTCGGATTTGAAATTACTGATAGAAAAAATAATAAGATTTATACTTCTGATGGTCAAGTTCATGATAAAACAAATCAAAAATTTGTAATGAATGAAATAGAAAGATAAATATGAATTATAAGATAATAAATTTTTGGAATGACAATGATATATTGTATGTCAATTATAAAGTAGAAAATTTAGCAACGGGAAATACGGCGAACGCAATTAATTATTTTAATATATCTGATTTAGATTGCAGTTATAATAGTGCATCATTAGAAGAAATTGAGCATTCATTGTTGAAATTGATAGAACGTAATAAAGGAATAGAATTTAATTTACCGAAAGTAAGTGAATTAAGTCCTTTATTAAAATATGTATATAATTTTGTTTGTGAAAGTGAATCTAATATGTGTCATATTGACAACAATGATTGGAAAGATTTAAAAAATGAATATTCTTTTTCAGATAATGATATTTTAACTTTACAAGATGAAATAGAAAAATATAATTTAAATGATTATTTAACTATAAATGATAATGAATATATAATTTGTGGATATGGTGGATTACAAACTAGATTTAATGATGATAGGGTAAAGGAATATAATCAAAATGAAAGATAAATTAAAAAAGGGACAAGCATTTATTGGATTGGATGGTAATAAATATTATTTTTTAGGATTTGATTATGATAATCAAGTTTTTTTTACTACTCATGAATTATGGAAAAATCAGGAATATATTACTAAAAACAATATTTTTATTAAAGAAATTTTAGAAGAAAAATCAAATATTATTGAACATTGCACATGGTATTATCAATCAATGGATGAGTTAGAAAATGCTTCAATAGAAGAAATGATAACAAGGTGTTTAAATATCATAGAAAACTCTAATACTTCTGATTTAAAATTAAAGCCTAATAAAATTGGACCATTAGTAAGAGGACAAGCCTTTAGTAAAGAATTTAATCAATATTACGAAATAATTGGCTTTATTGTTGAAAATGATATATATGTTGATGGAATTTTTAATTCTAAACAATGTGGTGTATTTGCAATATATCATTCGAATTGTGAAAATACTGTTCCGTTAATATTTGAAAGAAATTTAACAAATGAAGATAATTCTTTTAATGGTAAACATTTTATTGCTTGTAATAATGACATAGTAAGTATTGAAGATATTATTTATGATAAAGAAAAAGTAAATTTGCACTTAAATAATCATATGGTTAATCAGCTAGAAGAATCTTATAAAGAATTAGAAAAATAATTATATTTAATATATAGAAAGGATAGAAACAATGAAATATTTATTTAATTTGTTAGCAATAAATCAATTAGATGGAGGGGCTTACACGATAGATACAATTTTAAAAGTAATAAAACAAATAACTGATTGGGCATTAGCAATAGGAATATCAGTTGCTGGTGTTGCTCTTGTTATTAGTTTTATTATGTATGCGGTTGTAGATGTTGATCAAAAACCTAGAGTTAAAACTAGAATAGTACAAACATTGTTAGGAATATTTGGAATTATAATGGCTATTTCACTCGTCAATATAATTATTAAAATGTTTGCATAGGAATTGTATTATGATGATAAAAGTATTTGATTTATTAAGAAGTCTAGGATGGTATTTAATTAATTTTATATATAATTTGATAGATGGAATTTTAGAAATTATAAAAAAATTAAATGCAGTTGATATTATTAACACATTATCAAACAATAAAGCATTCAATAAATTTTATACAGGAATATTGACAATATCATTAACACTTTTTGCATTATTTATTATTTGGAGATTTATAAATAAAATGCTAAATCCCGATGATGAAAATACAATTAAAAATATAATGTTAGAAATATTAAAATGTGGAACTTTTATAATGATGTCCACTTTTTTATTTATTCAAGTGTCAAATTTTTCTATTACATTATCAAATTATACAAGTAGCATTTTTGAAAATAGTAATAATACAAAAATAAGTGATAATATGTTATCTATGTTTATTTCTTATAAGGATAGTTATAAAAATAGTGATAAATTTAGTGAATCAAAAAGTATTGATGAACTAATTCATGACGGAACATTTGATAATGAAGAATTGTATTTAGCAAAATTTGTAACTAAATCAAGAGTGATTCTATCAAACAATAAGGATTATAAATATGATATAAATTGGATTATGGCAATTTTGAGTGGTGGATTTTTTCTATATTCATTATTTTTTTCAGGAATATTATTAGGGAGAAAACAAATAGAATTTTTATTTCTATTTTTAATATCTCCTGTAGTATTCGCAACAAGCATATGTAATAAGCAAAGAAGAGGAGCAGTAATAGAACAATTAGTATCATTATCGCTTCAAAGTGCAGTAGTAATGTTAATAGTTAATTTAACTATTATGATAATGCAAGAAATAAATTCTACAATATTTTTTACCAATGATTTTTTAAATTTAACAACAAAATCTTTACTATATTTAGGCTGTGCGACATTCATTTTGACTGGTAGTCAAATTATAAATAGATTTATTGGAACTAATGTAAGTGCATCAAGTGGTAGAGAGCAATTAATGTCATTGATGGGATATGGAAAAACGGCTGGTATAGGTGCAACAATTGGTACAGGAACTGCATTAGGTGCTGGATTATTAGCAACTGGTGGTGCAATGAAAGGCGGTAAAATAATTGGATCTCAAGTTTTATCACAAGCAGGAATTGCATTAGGAACACTTGGTATAAATAATGGTAATCAAGATCAAACTAGACTTCAAAAATTTGCTCAAACTATGGGATCTAAAATGTATGTTGCAGGACAAAAAATGAATAAAAAACTAGATTTAAACAAGCAAAGTACAAGCGATGCTTTCATTAATGCTGGTGCAAATAGCTTATCAGGTGCTATTAGAAAAGTTGTTCCACGTTCGAGTTATAATGCTTCATATTATCGAAGAAAGAATTTTATGTAGGAGGAAAAATGTATATAACATTAAAGTCAATAAAAAGAAATTTAGGATTTAAAGGAATTGAAATATCAGATATTTTAATTTCTTTTCCCTTAATAATAATTTTTATAGTATTTTTTTGCTTTACAAGGTTAAAAATTTTATCACTAATCGGATTATTAATAGGAGTATTTTGTTTACTCCCAATAACTATTAGCAAAAAAAATAGAATGTATAAAGTAATAATTTTAATATTTAATTTTTTGTTTAGAGAACGTAAATATGTTTATAGAAAGAAAGGTGTATAAATCTGAAAAGTAAATTAAAAGAAAAGAATAATATAAAACAATTTATATTAAAAAAGAATTCATTAAGTGATAATTACATATCTAAAGGAATGTTAAAGTCAAAATATAAAAATGCACAAACATTTTTAAATTCAAAAATTGTAAATGATAATGGCATAATTAATCTTCGTGATAAGAGTTTTGCTACAGTTTTTTCTGTTGATGCAATTGACCTATCATTAACATCAAATAATCAAAGAAACAATTTTTTTCATCAATTAAAATATTTATATCAATTAAAAGATTTAAATTTACGAATATATAAGTTAGATGATAAAATCGATCTTAATGTTAATAAAGATTATTATGCAAGTTTAATAAATGATTTTTCTACTGATGAAGAAAAAGTAAAATTTTTAAAAGAAAGTTATGATCGGTTAAATTTACTAGAGGAATCTAACTTAACCACAACAAGTAGATATTATTTTGTATTAGTTAATGAAAATGATAAAGCATTAGAACATATGACTGAAGAGTTCAAAATGCAATGTTGCAATATGACTCCAAAATTAAATATAAAATTAATGACAAACAAATTAGAAATATACCAGTTTCTTAAAAATTTATATATTTCTAATGTAAGTTTAGAGCAATTAATGTGGAGCGACTTGACCGAATTAATATCACCGTTTTATATACAAGAAAATATTGATTCATTAAAACTAGATGAAGAAGAAATCCAAATAATTGCTATTAAAGAATTACCACCATTTATTGATGAATTATTTTTTGAAGAGTTGTTTAATGTATCAAATACTAGGTGTTGTATTCATATAAAAGATACTATATCGACTGATGAATTAATAAAAAGATTGGATAGTAATTATGAATTTTTACTTTCCGAAAGAAATACTACAAGAAAATTATCTGATGCAACTCAAATGGAAACTGAAAGAGAAAATTTTCAGTTGTTAATGTCTCAAATAAAAACAGGAGATGAAAAAATCAAAGAAGTAGATTTTATTATTGTTATAAATGGATCTAAACAAGAAAGAAATGAAAAGTTACAGGAACTTAAGAAGATAGCAGATGTTTTTCATATTAAATTAGATATACCTAGAATGAGGCAAATGGAAGCATGGCAAGCATTTGATATTTCAAAAAATGGATTTAATGATTATCATAATTATTTACCAACATTAACGCTTTCAGCTTCTTTTCCATTAACTATTACACATTTTAATGATGAAACTGGTTATATAATTGGATCTGATATTCATACGGCACTTCCGACCATATTTGATTTATTTCATAAAGATGCAACGAGACCTTCAAGTAATCTAGCAATAATTGCTTCAACAGGTGGAGGGAAAAGCTTTACATTGAAAAAAATTATTATAAATGAAATATATCGTGGAAATAAATGCTTTTTATTTGATGCTGAAGGAGAATATGAAAAATTAGTAAAAAAGAACAAAGGAGAATATATTGATATGTATTCCACAAGTGGAGGAATAATAAATCCTCTCCAAATTAGATTTTTACCTAGCGATAAGGAATTAAGCACTGAAGATAATATATATGAAATAAATTATGATGAATGTCCACTTGCCAAGCATTTAGGATCTCTTGAAACGTTTATTAAATGTGCATTTGAAGAAATAACAGAAAGTGAAGTTGTAGTAATGCTTGATATGATAGAAAAATTATATAAAGTATTTGGTATAACTAAAAACACAAAAATATCTACATTAGAAAAATACGAAAATACTGATTATCCTATTTTTACTGATTTAATTAATTTCTTGCCAGAATATCGAAAAATGATAACTAATTCGGAACAAATAAAAATTGTAGATAAACTTGAAATATTATTAGATAGATTTAAGGTAGGTACTGATGCAATGTTATTTAATGGATATACATCAGTCAATTTACAATCTGATTTAATTGCATTTAATTTAAAAGATTTATTATATAGTAAAAATAAAAGAATTATAACAACACAGCTGGTTAATTTATTAACTTATTTAAATAATATTATTGTTAAAAATAAAATAATTAACGATTTAGATAAGAAACTGAACAAGAATATTGCAATTATAGTAGATGAATTTCATCTATATTTAAAAAATACTGACAGTGAGGTGCTTTTAACATTTGAACAAATTGCTCGTAGAATCAGAAAATATTCTGGTGCATTTATACCAGCAACTCAAAGTATTCATGATTTTTTAGGAGATGATGATAGTGTTAGAAGTGCAACTGCAATATTTAATAATTGTCAGTATCAACTAATTGGTATGCTTAAAGAAGATGATTTAACAACTTATTTAAAATTATTTTATCAAAATCCTCTTACTGATACACAAAGAGAATTTTTAAGCCAAGCCGAAATGGGAGAATTTTTACTTACAATTAATTCTAAAAATAGAATAAGAGTAAAAATAATAGCGACTCCACTAGAAAAAGAATTGATGGGAGAAAATTAAAGTATGAGAAATAATAAAACAAAACAAATAAGGAAAAAATTTAAAGATATTTATAAAGATGAATTTGAAGATTCAAATGAATCTTTTATGGATTTTTTATTAGATTTAATTCCAATTAATGTATTAGCAAATATTATAGATAAAGGCGAAAAATATTATTCATCACTTTTCTATAAGTATAAATAAAATGAAGAAGCACAGAAAAATATTAAAATTAATTGTAAGCAGTTCATTTTTATCAATCACATTTGGGATGATTGTATTAATATGTATGCTTATATTATTTGACTTTTTTGGTGTGGTATTGACAAAAGAACAAATACAAAATAATGCAGAGTATGCCGATGCTTATAAGAGTGCAATAAACAAGTATTTAAGTGATGGGTATGTGCCATTACAACGACTTTTATATTTTTATCTTGAAGATCCAAGTTTATCGATAAACATTTTATATAAAATGAATCAAAATGAAATGCAGAAAACTGCTAAAGAAATTAATGAGGTATGTGAAGATCAAAGAGTAAAAAATATGACTGCCTGTTCCGAAAATAATATTGAAGAAAATATAGATTATTTATTAGTAAGCAATAGTTATTTTAATTTTCCACTTACTAAAAAATTTATAATTACTAGTTTTTTTAATGAACAAAGAATTATATATGATGAAAATAATGTACATAGTGGATGGGATTTTGCAGTACCTGCTCAAACTCCAGTGTATTCCGTATGTAATGGTGTAGTTGAAAAAATTGTGTTTACTCAAAATGAAAATATACCATATGATCAAAGCAAAAATAAAACGGGAAATCTTATAACTATAAAATGTGATAAAGATTATGAAGATACTTTTTATGTAACGTTTGCACATCTTTATCCAAATAGTTCAAAAGTAAAAGAAGGAGATGAAGTTACTCACTGGACTGAAATTGCAAGTGTAGGAACAACTGGATATTCCACTGGTAATCATCTTCACTATCAAGTAGAAAACTCAAATAGAGAAAAATTAGATGGTATGAAATTTATAGATTTTACTATGGAAAGTCCTATATAAGAAATATCTATATATTTAGTAAACATAATTGATTAAAAAAGATAAAATATGAGGAAGCATATTTAATGGCAATATTTTTTTAAGTAGCCACTTTTAAATAAGATAGAAGTCAAAATTTATCTTTTATAAAAAGGATTTTGAATGATAAGTAGCCACTTTAAAATTTATAAGTGGTCATTTTTGCAAGTGCAAAAATTGTAAGACACCATTAATTTATCTTGATTTTATGGTAGAAAAAAGATTATGTGGTGTCGTTCTTCTTATGCTCTTTAAAAATATGCAGTATTTTTATTAAAAAAATAGATTGAAAATGCTAAAAGTGGCTACTTAAAAATTAAGAGAGGATGGTAATAATTGATAAAAGGTTTAGTAAGAACAACTTTAAGAATTGATAATAATTTAAAAACTAGAATAGAATTATTAGCTATAAAAAATAATTTTAGTTTTAATAAAATGGTAATCTATTTAATTGAATTAGGATATAATTCATACATTAAAAAATTTGAAAACAATGAAAAGGAAAGAAATGTTAATGAAAAAAATTAGAGTATATAATGATGAAGAAATAAAAAAATTATTA
>DJSP01000008.1:25742-30873 GCA_002438065.1 Caryophanales bacterium UBA6331
AAGAAATAAAAAAATTATTAAGTAATAAAAATATAGATAGTGTAAACAATAAATGTCATATAATTTATAAAAATAGTTTCAAACTTTCGGCTGTCAAAGAAAAGATTTCATCCCCAGAAAAAACTGCAAGAGAAATATTTGAAAAAGCAGGTTTTGATATGAAAATATTAGATGATCGTACTCCTCAAAGACGATTATGTTCTTGGGTAAAAAAATATAAAATGTTCGGAGAAGATTACTTTAATGAAAAAAATAAATATTCATATAAAGCAGAAGATAAAAATGATAATCCATATTTAAGTAAAACATTAAATGATCCAAATTTTTTAGCATTTGTAATTTCAAAGAAAGATAATGGTACTTTAGAATATAGAGTCATAAGAAAAAACAATGAAAAAGATAACCGTTAGAGTTGATGATTATATTTATGATAGATTATCTCTTGTTTCAAAAGAAAATTCTACCTCTACAAATAAAATTATAAATGCAATTTTGGAAAAATATATTAATCAGCCTAGAGAAATTAATTATCTAAAGGAGTTAAATCTAAAATTAGATAATATCTATAATCAAATTGAAAAAATATCTAAAAGACAATATATTCATTTTAAATTGTCTCAACAGCATTTTGCAAATTTTGGTTATTTATCAAATGCAAATATAAAAGAAGATAAATGTTTAAAGGAAATTTTAGATAATAAGGATCATTTAAATGAGTAAAAAAAGTCCCAATGTAATATTTAAAAGTAAATTTTGTTTAGCATTAACCTCTAGAGATAACAATAATTCTTCATTAAATTATAAAGAGCAAAGACTAAAAGATGTCGATGATATGATAGATTATTTTTCGGATGAAAGAAAAAAAGCAGTTAATATGTTTGAATATTTTATGGGACATACTCGAGGCGAAAAATATAATTTAGTATTAGAAAATGGAAGTTATGCAACAAAAAAGGATATTAAACGAATAAAAAATGAATATAAAAAATATATAGAAAATTCAAATTTATGGAAAGGTGTTATAAGCTTTAAAAAAGAATATCTTGATGAAAATATAGATTTAAAAACACTGGAAGATAAAATTGCTAAAGAAGTCTTGCCTCAATTTTTAAAATATTGTGGATTTAAAGATATGAAAAATATGAGTTATGTTTTTTCAATTCATACAAATAGGAAGCATCAACCTCATGTTCATTTTGCTTTCATAGAAAAGAAACCAAACTTTCTGTATTGTGATAATAAAATAAATTATAGAAGAAAAGGAAAAATAAATCTTGATGAACAAAATTATTTAAAAAGATTAGTAGAATTGGTTATTGAAAGAGAAAAGTATTATACTCCTTGTTTGAAAAAAACAAATGAAGACATTGACTATTTAAAATCATACTTTAAACCTACAGAGAAAAATTATATTTTAAATAATATTAATGATATATACCTTGAAGAAGATATTTTAAAACTTGGAGAATTACTAAAAAAATATCGTGAAAATCATAATCAATTATCTTCGAAAATTAAATACAATTCAATAAAAGATGATAAGATTGGTAAAGAAATAAAGATATTGACTAAAAAGATAAAAAAATATTTATTTAATGATGAATCTTCAGAGTTATATAATAGTCGTAATGATATTAATAATGATATAAAAAAACTTAATGATTATTTTGATAATTTAAATAAAAATAATAATGTTAGTGAAATAATAAAAGATAATAGTATTACAAATAAAAAACAAGATTATATAGATAATTATATTTATAATTCTATTGTAAATCATGCTATTTATAAATATGAACATATAGCATATATAGTTAAAAATAAAAAATACAATGATGTTATTACCATTGATGATTTAATTCAAGAGATCGCATTTCAAAATAGTAAAAAGAAATATTTAAATGATAAAGATATGAGAAAACATATTTTAGATAATTATTTTAAATATAATGATAAAATTAGTAAATTTCCTTGTAAATCAGAAATGGAAAAAGCATTCAAAAATATAAATTATAAATTAGAACAAGCGTCTCAAGAATTTAGCAAGCTATTCAATTATGACGATAAGATAATGTAGCAGTGTCATGAAAAAAGAAATATATTTAAAAAGTTAAGAAAGGTATTAGATAATAATAATTATTATTTTGAAAATGAATTAAATCAGAGTATAAAATATTTTATGGAATACTATTGTTACTAATAATTCCAATATAGATTTCTAAAAAGAAAAATAGATGCTTTTTTTAATCAGATACTTTTATTATATTGCTATATGTTTCCATATTTTTAATTATGGTTATATTATTTATATTAGTGCCAATATTTCACTGAAAAATAAATAGTCTAATAGAAGTATTGTGCTTTTTTGTGATATAATATATTTGTATAGGTTATTTCGATAAATAGTAATTTGTTGAAATGGAGGATTATATGAAAAAAAGAACAATTATAATATTAAGTATTATTATATTAGTTTTAACATTTATATTTGCAGAAATATTTAGTATTTATCATTTTGGTAATGTGCCAACATTATTAACATCTTTATATTTAATATCTATATTTGCTATATTTGAATATCTATCAATTTCTATAACTTATATTGCTAGAAAACTAATAAAAAAAGAAAAGTTAGAAACCAAAAAAATTATAGGTTTAATTTTATTATTTGTAGCATTATTATTAATATTATTATATTTAGTTGTATTGGATATTGATTATTTACATTGGTATATGAATTCAGCCCCATTTTATTTAAATATAATAGTTAGAAGTGTTGAGTTTTTATTACCATCAATAATACTTATAGTAATTGGTATTAACTTAATAAAAAGAAAAAAGATAAAGTAATTCAAATTACAATTTAGTGATTTGTTAGATAAATAGTAATTTGAAAGTGAGATAATTTATGAAGAAATATATATTAAATCCTATTTCATTATTTTTTATAGGTGCTATTTTAGGAATAATAAGCAAATTATTGGATATACTTTTTGTTGGCAATTTATTTATGATGACACTTGGATATATGTTTTCAGATTTACCAATATGGGTACTATTAGGAATATTGATTTCGATATATAGTGATACAAGGAAAAAAGCAATGATAAATATATTTCCATTTTGTATAGGAATGCTAATTTCATACTATGTAACAGCAGAATTAACAAATGCAGTATATAGCTGGAATTTTATCAAAGGTTGGACAATATTTTCTTGTTTATCGCCTTTATTTGCTTATTTTACTTGGAAAACAAAAGAAGAAGGATTATTTGCCAAATTTATATCAATAGGACTTATTTTAGTAACAATTATTGGAAATTATATACTAGTTAGAACATTTACTATACCAGATTTAATAATAATACCTATAATCGTTTACTTCCTATTTATTAAAAAAGTTAAAAGATAAATTACAATTTAGTGATTTGCTAGATAGATAATAATTTATAAAAAATGAAATAATTTATTGACTTGCACGTAACGGATAGTGATATTGTGTTAGTGAGGTGAAAGTATATGAGATTAAATAAAGTTATTAAGCAAGTTGATTTAAGTAAGAGAGCAATAAAATTCTATGAAGAAAAAGGTCTATTAAAAACTAAAAGAGATAGTAATGGTTATAGAAATTATACTGATAAAGATATTAGTTTATTAAAAGAAATTTCATCATATAGAAAAATGGGGATAGGATTATCAGATATTAAGGAAATTTTAAATGATAAGAGCGTATTAAAACAAATTCTAATAGAAAAGAAAAAAGAAATAACAATTTCGCAAAATGAGTTAGAAGCATTAGAAAAGTTTATAGAAAATAATAATATAGAAGAGTTATATGATTCTGTTGACTATAAAACTCTTGCTGATGCAATTCAGAATTCTATTCCTGGTTTTTATGGATATTATTTTTTAAATCATTTTTTACCATATTTACAAATAAGAATTCAAACAAAAGAACAACAAGAAGCATATAATAGACTTATTGAATTCTGGGATAACACAAATATTAGAATTCCATTTTTAATGAAATTAAATTCTTGGATTTTGTTTAAATTGAATTCTAAAAAATCACTTATAGTTCAAATTGAGCAAATTGATTCGCAAATCAAGGAAATGCTTAATCCAACTGAAGAAGAATATGAAAAGTTAAAGAAAAAGGTTAATGATGGATATAAATTAAAAAATAGTATTTTTTATAAATATAGTTTAATAGGAATAAGTCAAAGAAAATTTATGAAGGAATTACAAAATAAGGGATATAATGATATATTTATTCCAAGTATGATTGCATTATCACCAAAATATAAAGAATATCATAATGCTTTAATGGCAATTAATAAAAGAATTTGTGATGATTTAGATTTATATTATGACACCAATTTTAATTTAATTAAAAAGAAAAAATAATTCAAATTCCAACTTAGTAATTAGTTAGAAAAATAGTAATTTGTAATGGTAGAAATATAAACTCTCACTATATGTCCTGTTAATATTTAATTGAGTTATATACAATATTTTTTGAAGGGAGATAAAATTATGAATCAAGATAAAATAGGAAAATTTTTAGCTAGTTTAAGAAAAGAAAACAATTTGACTCAAGAAGATATTGCTGAAAAATTAAATGTTAATGTTAAAAGTGTTAGTAGATGGGAAAACGGTAGAAATTTACCAGATCCGTCTATTATGAAAGAAATATGTAAAATTTATAATGTATCAATCAATGAATTATTTAATGGAGAAAAAGTAAAAAAATCAAATAAAGTAAGACAAATATTTTTGTTCTATATCATAGTTAGTTTAACTGGAATATTTATCCTCCCAACATTGGGAATTATAGCACCAGCATTTATTATAAGTGCTATATTATGTCCTATATTTGGTTTAGTTAAATTAATTGGATATATATTCAAATTTGATGTACCATTTGTAATGTTTGAATTTGGAAGTTATTCTTTAAATCCTGTTTTAGGTTTTGTACTATCAATAATTGTTGGTGTAGTATTATTTATAATTGGTGTTGTTTCATGGAAATTATTAATTAAGTATATACATTTTGTAACAAATAAGAGAAAAAAATTATATATAGAGTTATAGTTTATTAATCAGACAAATTACAATTGTGCGCCCAGAT
>DJSP01000040.1:0-1380 GCA_002438065.1 Caryophanales bacterium UBA6331
TTATCTATTGTATTTTTTATGGAAAACAAGTAAAATAGATATCTTTGCGTAATATATAATTATAGAGGAATTAAAACATTTAACGACAAAATATTTATAAAATAAGTCGTATATTATTCTTGGTGATAATAAATGAAAAAAATAATTCCTTACTTACTAGCAGTTATACTTGGCTATTTAATCTCAAACCTTATTTTTGATTATCAAAATATTAAGATGACTGGCTTTCAATTAGGTGTTTATAATAACGTTACACTTGCCAAAGAATATAGTAAAAAATATCCATCCTCAATCATTATTAAAGATGATGATGTTTATAGACTTTACTACAGTATTCTGTCTAATGATGAGGCAATATCTAAAATGGAAGATTATCTTAATAAAAATAATATTGCCTTTTATAAAAAAGAAATTTTAGTAAAAGATAATGGATTGATTAAAGCCTTAAATAAATATGAAAAAAGTATGATTGAAGTAAGTGACGATGCTTTTAAAGCAATTAATGAAGTTATTATGGAAAGTTATGGAGGTGAAGTATGAAAATAAAAGATATTCCTAAAAGTGAACGTCCAAGAGAAAGATTATTAAAATATGGAGTTGATAATTTATCGAATGAAGATTTAATTTCAATAATTTTAGGCACTGGAACTAAAAATCTAAATGTTAGAGAATTAAGCATTAATGTTCTAAAAGAAATAAAAAATTTAAATGATTTAAGTGATTTAAACGTTCAAGAACTAACCAGAATTAAAGGAATAGGAATAGTTAAAGCAATAAATCTAGTTGCCGCTATTGAACTAGGTAAAAGAGTAAGCAATCTAACAATTGAAAATAAGTTATCATTAAAAAATAGTACCATAGTTAATAAATATTTTTCTAATCTTATTGCTAGTCTAAAACAAGAAAATTTACTTGTTATATTGGTTAATAATGCTAAAAAATTAATCGACTATAAAATTATGTTTAAAGGTACCGACATGGCTAGTTTAGTAAGTATTAAAGAAATACTTAATTATGCCCTCAAATTAAGAGCATCAGGCATTATCATAATGCATAATCATCCATCAGGCAATTTAAGTCCATCGGATGCTGATAAAATTCTAACCAATAAATTAATTGTTGCTGCAAACGCGGTTGAAATCCCATTATTAGATCATATTATAACAAGTGGTAAATCATTTTATAGTTTTTTTGAAGGTGAAATAATCCATGAAAAATAAATCAATCTTTTTTATTATCTTATTTATAATAATTATATCTCGTAGTTCCATCCTAAATCTAATTAATAATACATTTAAATTATATCTAAATAAAGACAATACCTTAGAAATAAACTATTTAAATGATGAAATAACTCGCTTAAAAGAAGAATATAATAAA
>DJSP01000040.1:1430-17608 GCA_002438065.1 Caryophanales bacterium UBA6331
TAAAAGAAGAATATAATAAATTATTAGATTTCAAAAATAACATTAATATCGATGAAGCTTACACAATTACAAACGTATATAAAAATAATTATGGATTCGATAAATTAATAATTAATGGTGATAACTATAACCTATACGATGAAGTATTAACAACCGAAGGATTAATAGGATACATTTCTAAAATAAATAATAAGTATTCAGAAATAAGTTACATCTATAACACTAAAGTACCAGTAAGAATAAATGATAACTATGGTAAAATTATTTCTAGTGATAAAGATAACAATATAATTATAAGTGAAATAGATAACGCTAACTTAAATGATCCCGTTTATAGTGTTAATAATTCCTATATAGGAAAAGTTATAAAAATAGATAATATGGATTTAAATACAACAATAACTGTAAAACCAATCGATTTAAAAAATATTGATTATGTTCTAGTAAGAAGTGTTTAATATGTTATTAGATTTTCTATCAATTAATTATTTTAATATCTATTTAGTATCTATAATTATTTTCATATTCATCATAAATGATAAATTAATGTATTATATCCTATCATTAGACTTAATTATTAATGGAATACCTTTTATATCTATGATTATAATTATTTTATATTATTTAAATAAAGCTATTTTAAAAAGAGTAAATGCTAGTTTTATAAATAAATATGTTTTATCAATAATATATTATTTCCTATTTAGCATTATTTTATATAGTATCTTTAATAAATTTAATTTATATATACTCAAGTATTTAATTAATAATTTACCATTAAATCTAATATATTATTATATAAGTTTAAAAATAATAGATAGAAAGAATGAAAATTATGAATAAGAAAAAATATGTTAAATCATTATTTATAAGAGTATTAATAAGTATTGTTTTATTTCTAATTGTTGGTATATCTATAAATCGAAGTGATAAATTTCTTTTATTTTACAAAAACAATGTTTATGATAAGAACTTAAATTTTAGCAAGATAAGTAATTTTATTAATAAACACTTTGGTAAAACCTTTTATGTTGATGAAAATGTAACCTCAGTTAATAAAGAAATAAAATATACATCTTTTAATGCTTACAAAGATGGTGCCGTCCTAAATGACATTAACACAGTATATCCTTTTAAAAGTGGAATAGTAGTTTTTATTGGCGAAAAAGAAGATTATGGCAGTACTATTATTATTCAAGGAATGGATGGAGTAGATTATTGGTATAGTAACATTACCGATATAGGAGTTAAGTTATATGATTATGTTGAAGATAAAAATATAATTGGTCATGCTAAAGATAACAAATTATATGTCTTGTTTATGAAAGATAATAAATTTTTAGATTATAATGATTATTTATAATTTAGAAATATTATCTTTTTATTTGGAATAAATTATTATATGAAAATAAATATCCATCCTTTAACAATTATTTTAACTTTAATTACTTTTCTATGTGGTCGTTTTAATTATTTTTTAATTATTTTAACAATTATATTATTTCATGATTTAGGTCATTTATGTATGATGAATTTGTTTAAAATAAAAGTATCTAAATTAACTATCTTACCATTTGGCAGTATTATAGATAGTGATTTAAAATATAATGAAAATACTTTTAAAAAAATATTAATTGCAATTGCTGGAGTATCATTTCAAATTATTTTATACTTAGTATTTATTTTTTTATCTAAACAAGGATTTATAACTTACTTAACATATCAAATTTTCCCTAAATATAACAAATACATTATCTTATTTAACTTATTACCAATTATTCCTTTAGATGGATCTCAAATATTATCTTATATATTAGAGACATTTTTGCCCTTTAAATTAAGTATATATCTAAAATGTATCATAAGTATAATTTCTTTATTTTTATTAGTACTAACAAGTAATCTATCCCTAGATTTATTAAATATAATTATTTTAAGTTTTTATAAAACTTATGAAGAACTTTTAAATATTAAAATAATTTATTACAAATTTTTACTAGAAAGATATCTTGAAAAACCTAATTTTAAAAAAATAAAATATGTTCATAATATTGATCAGATTTTTAAAAACCGTCTAAATTTTATCGGCAATATCAAAGAAATTACACTTTTAACAAAAAAGTTTGAAAAAAAACAAGTAAATTAGGTATCTTTGTACTAAATATATATATAGAGGAGGTAAAAATGGAAAAGATATCATATTATAAAAAATATTTAATCTTAGCATCATGTCTTGTTCTTTTTGTTGTGGCAGGAATTGGTTATTTTATGTTAAATAATAATGATCCAGTTATAACTGAAGTTTTAGCAGAAACAACTAGTACTACATCAGCGGTTAAAGAAGAAAGTACTAAGTTATATTTTGATATTAAAGGTAGTGTTAAAAAACCAGGCGTATATGAATTTACCCAAGGAGATAAAATTATCGACGCTATTAATAAAGCTGGCGGTTTAACTAAAAATGCAACTACAAATAATTTAAATCTTAGTAAAAAGTTAACTAATGAAATGGTTATTTATGTATTTAGCAAAAATGAGTTAACAACTACAAAAGCTTATGAGCAAGTAAGTAATGCATCAGAGTGCAAATGCGAAACTATTGAAATTAATAACTGTGTTGATAAAAATACTACTAATGAATCATCAAATAATGAAACATCTAAAATAAATATCAATACTGATAACAAAGAAAAACTTATGACTCTAAGTGGTATTGGTTCAAGTAAAGCAGATGCTATTATTGAATATCGAACTAAAAATGGTAATTTTAAAACCACTGAAGATATTATGAATGTAAGTGGCATAAGTAAAACAACCTATGACAAGATTAAAGATACTATTACAGTCTAATAAAATATATTATTGTCTATTAATAGTAACCATTTTGTACGTTGGTATTAAAGTAAAGATAGGCTATACCAGTAAGATTAATGTAAATGAAGATTTTACTGGTATAGTATCTACCATTGTTAAAAAAGAAAACTCCTTCAAATTAACTATCAAAGGTAAAGAAAAATTAATAGTCTATATAAATAATATTGATAATCTCGAATTAGGCGATAAAGTAATAGTAAGCGGAGAATACACTACTCCCAAAAGGGCAACTATTCCTAATAATTTTGACTATCAAAAATATTTATATAACAATCATATATTTTATATAATGTATGCCAAAGAATTAAAACTAATAAAAAAGAATCAAAATATTACATATAAAATTAAAAAATATATTTTAAATAAAACAAGTAATTATAAAAATAAAGGTTATTTAAATTCCTTTATAATTGGCGATAAAACCGATTTAGAATTTTATGAAACTTATCAAAACAATGGTATAAGCCATCTATTTGCCATAAGTGGTATGCATATTAGCATGCTTTCATTAATAATTTATAAATTAGTAAATAAATTAAAACACAAAGATTTAATAGTTATTATATTTTTATTATTTTATGTAACTATAACCAACTTTTCAGCTAGTATTCTAAGGACAATAATCTTTTTTATTATTCTTAAATTAAATAAGAAACTAGATTTAAATATAAGTACTAAAAATTCTTTATTATTAACGTTATATATAATAATGATTTATAATCCTTTAATCATTTTTGATATTGGTTTTCAGTACTCAGGCTTAGTTACATTCGGCTTAATAGTAAGCACTAAATATTATAAAAAGAATTATTTTTACAATCTATTTATAACTTCATTTATAGCTCTTTTGTTTAGTTTACCAATAACACTTTATAATAATTATGAATTAAACTTATTATCTATTTTAAATAACTTAATAAATGTTCCCTTAATCACATTTGTTATTTATCCTTTAAGTTTATTGACTTTTATTTTAAAATTTTTAGAACCAATTTATAATTTAACCATAAATTTACTCGAGTTCATTAATAATATAAGTAGCATATTTTCTTTAAATATAATTGTACCTAAAGTTCATATTATCTTTTATTTAATTTATTATATTTTTATTTATTTATATATTGAATCTAACAATAAGAAATATATTTTAATAGCTTGTTTATATCTTTTATCATTTAAATTAAAACCATTTATAGATCATAATAATTACGTTTATTATCTGGATGTTGGGCAAGGCGATTCATCTTTAATTATATACAATGATAAGGTAGTAATGATTGATACTGGCGGTATAAGTAATTTTTTCGTTAGTTCAGGAAGTATTAAACTTTTGAAGTCATTAGGTTATTCTCATATAGATTATCTAATTCTAACGCATGGAGACTTTGATCATATGGGAGATAGTATTTATTTAATAAATAATTATAATATAAAAAATGTTGTTTTAAATAATGATGGTTTTAATGAACTAGAAACAAAATTAATAAACGAATTAAAAAATAAAAAGATAAAATATTATCAAAATGTTAAGAAGATACCAATAAGTAATAATATAATTACGATATTAAATACTAAAGAGTATGATAATGAGAACGATAACTCATTAGTAACATTTTTAAAAATAAATAATTATAGTTTTCTATTTATGGGAGATGCTGGTGTAAATAAAGAAAAAGATATTTTACTCGATTATAATCTAAATAAAATAGATTTTATTAAAATAGGGCATCACGGCTCTAATACGAGTACAAGTAAAGAATTTATAGAAAAAATATCACCAAAACATTCCATTATCAGTGTTGGTAAAAATAACAAATATGGTCATCCTAAACAATCAGTACTAGATACACTTGAAAGTTCTAAAATATATCGTACTGATTTAGAAGGCACAATTGAAATTAAATTAAATCAAAAGGGATATAAGATAAATACTTATGGATTTTAAACTACATACAAGAAAGAAGGATAGAATGAATTATTATGAAGAAATAAAAAATGAATTAATAAATAATGAAATAAATAAAAAAGTAAAAAATTATTTAGTAAATCGTAAGGATCTAGAAACACGATATAATGTTGGAAAATTATTAAGTGAAGCAGGTAAACGATATGGTGAAGGAATAATAAATGAGTATTCTAAAAAATTAACATTTGAACTTGGAAAAGGTTATAATGTAACAAATTTAAAAAGATATAGACAATTTTATTTATTGATTGAAAAAGGTGCGACAATGTCGCACCAATTAAGTTGGAGTTATTATTCCGAATTAATACCATTAAGAAATATTAACATAATAAATTATTATGTTAATATATGTGAAACACAAATCGTCTCAGTTAGACAATTACGAGAAAGAATTAAATCAAAAGAATACGAAAGACTCAGTGAAAGTGCTAAAGCAAAACTTATTACAAATGAAGAGCCATTATTACCAGATTTAGTAAAAAATCCAATATTAATAAAAAACACAAATAAATATAATGAAATATCTGAAAAAGTATTGCAACAAATTATATTAGAAGATATCGAATCATTTATGGAAGAACTAGGAAATGGCTTTTCTTTTATAGGCAAAGAATATCCCATAAAAATAGGGAATAATTATAATTACATAGATTTATTACTTTTTAATTATGAATATAACTGTTTTGTTGTTATAGAACTAAAAGTAACTAAATTAAAAAAGGAACATATCGGACAAATCGAAGTTTATATGAATTATATAGATAGAAATTTAAAGAAATTCAATCAAGAAAAAACAATTGGAATAATTATATGTAGAGAAAATAATGAATATATTATTGAATATTGTAGCGATAAAAGAATTATGGCAAGAAATTATGAATTAGTATAGAAAGAAGGACAAAATGAATTATTTTGAAGAAATAAAAAACAAAATAATCGATAATGAAATATATTGTAAAGTAAAAGATTACTCAAAATAAAGAAGTACCGTAAATACCTATTATGAGGTTGGAAAATTAATAAGTGAAGCAGGTAAAAGGTATGACGAAGGTATAATAGAAAATTATTCCAAAAAGTTGTTACTTGATGTTGGAAAAAAATACAATGCTAGGACGTTTAGAAGAATGCTTCAACTATATTTATTTTTTGAAAATCAAAAATGGTCCCCGTTAGGGACCAAATTATCAGTTAGTCATATTAGAGAACTATTTGGTTTAAAAGATATAAACGAAATTAATTATTATGCAATGATTTGTGAAAAGGAATATATCTCAAGAGATAAATTGAAGCAAAGGATCAAATCTCAAGAATATAAAAGACTTATTGAAAATACTAAATTAAAATTTATAACTAATGAAGAGCCCCTATTACAAGACTTAGTAAAAAATCCAATATTAATTAAAAACACAAATAAATATAATAAAATATCTGAAAAAACTGCAACAAATTATATTAGAAGACATTAAAAATTTTATGAAAGAATTAGGAAATGGATTTAGTTATATTAGCAATGAAAAAGGTGCGACAATGTCGCACCAATTAAGTTGGAGTCAATATGTTGAATTATTACCAATAAAAGATAAAAATAAATTATTATATTATTATATTAACAAACAAATAATAATGTTATAATTGTTTTAAGAAAATGATTATTTATGTTAAAAATTAATGATATGGAATATCCAAACTCGATTATTGAACCATCTTTCGATGAATATTTTTGTAGTTCAAAAGGTAAGAAGAGAAAAGGACTAGCACTATATGTTTGTTTTCAAACTCAAGAATATATATTATGTCTAGAAACTAATTATGATAAAAAGTGGCTTAAAGATCAAAAAATAAATTTAAAAAACAATATAAGCGAATTTATATTAGATATAGCTATAAGAAAAAATAATTTAAAAGATAGTTATAATTTAATAGATGAAAACATAGAAGGATTTATTACCAGGCTAGATAAAAAGAACTACAAGTTGGAATTAAAATATATTGGCACTGATGAAGAAAGCCATTATAATATATTAATAGACGAAAATTTAAAATTATTTTGAAGTTATTTTTGAATTTACTTATTTTTGAAGGAGCGAAAAGAAGCTATGCTAGGAGCAATTTATGGCGATAAAGCCGGAAGTACATACGAATATAATCAATTAAAAGAAATAAAACCAATTAATTCCGAAAAATTAATAATACCAACATCATTTTATAGTGATGATACCATTGAAACAATAGCTATAATGGATTCCATTATTAATCAAAAAGATTATGAGCAAACCTTAAAAGAATATATTTTAAATAATATTAACTATAAACCAAATTTTCATCCATATTTTAAATCTTCATTTTCCCCAAATACAATTAAATGGGCAACTGGAAGTGGTAAAAATAACAGTACAGGAAATGATGCTTTAATGAGAATATCGCCTGTTGGATACTTGTTTAATGATGAAAAAGAAATTATTGAAAATGCCTATTTAGCAACAATTCCATCTCATAATTTTGAAGAAGCAATTAAATCCGCAACCATAATCGCATTAATGACTTATTATTTCAGAAATGGCATGACCAAATTAGATGTCTATAAAAAGTTACAGATAGCAATTAAATATGAGCCATTCATTAAATTTAATACAACCTGCCATGAAACTTTAAATAATTGTTTGTATGCCTTATATAATTCAAATTCATTTGAAGATGCCATTAGAAAAACTTTGCTTATGGGTGGCGATACCGATACAAATTGCTGCATTGTAGGAGGACTTGCTGAAGCACTTTACGGGATGAATGATGAAGAAATCACTGCTGCTAAAGCAAATTTGCCAAAAGCTTATCTAAAAATATTAACTAAAGCTTATTCTTGGAATTCGAAATAGTGGAGCAAATATGAAAAACGATTTTCAGGAAATAAAGGAACTAATAAATGAGTTAATTGAAATATCTAACAAGCAATTAAATAATCTTAATGAAGAAGTTGAAAAAATTATAAAATATCATATAACTAATGAGCAAGCCATAAGTAAACTATTCGATTCCATCTTAAGTTTGCCATTTGCAAATAATGAAGAAGTTAAAAATTTATTTTATAAATTACTAAATTATTGTTATACATTTAATAACGATTTAGCATCAGATTATGAAAATATCTATAAAGAATATTATTGTGACGAAGATATAAAAATTATAAGTAAAAATAAAGAAAATTATCATAAATAACAGTGTAAAGATTTGTTAAATATTTGAAAAAAACACTAAATCGCAAATTTATTTGTTATAATTTAATAAAAGAGGAGAATTAAAGATGCAGAAAATAACAATAAGTATTGATGAAATAAACAATAATCCAAATTTAGATATAAGTGGAAGATTAGTTAAATTAAAAAATAAATACAAAGATAAATATTCCGAAGATAATCTTAAAAGTTTAGCGGTTGCATCAATTAAACAAGAATACGAATTATTTGCTAATAATCGTGTAAACTTTACCAAAGAAGCTGACGATTTGTTAGAAAAAATAAAAAATGGTGGCGAACTAAGTGATAGAGAAGCATTTATTTTAAATTGTGATGATCCCCAAAAAATTTCAGAATATTCTAAATTCGATGATATTAGAAAACAAATAAAAGAAGATAACGCAATCACTTTAAATGATTTTAATTTTTTATGTGATGCAATGAAATTAGATTCACATACGAAAAGACTGCTAGAGATAGGATATAAAAGTAAAGGCTTAATTTCAGATTACTCGCAAAGTGTTAGTAAAATATCTCTAGATGATTTTGAATACTTATGCAGTTCTGCTGGTATGGATGATGAAATTAAATCAGAATTATTAGCTGAATATCAAAACAAAGGATTGATTTCCGATTTTAAACCCGAAAATAATGAAAAACATCACAAATAAAACTACAAATATTAAAACTATGTTTGTAGTTTTTATTAGATTATTGTAAAATGATTTAGGAGGTATTTATTATGCTAACAATTAAAAATTTAAGTGTATCAGTTGGAGAAAAAGAAATATTAAAAGATTTTAATCTAACCGTTAATGAAAAAGAAGTTCATGCCATTATGGGACCAAATGGAATTGGTAAAAGCACTATATGTAAAACAATTATGGGTGATCCTAATTACATTGTAACAAGTGGTGGTATTTTTTATAATGATACTGACTTATTAAAATTAAATGTAAGTGAGCGTGCAAGATTAGGAATCTATCTTTTAAATCAAAGCCCAATTGAAATACCTGGTGTATCGAATGCTGAAATGTTAAGACTAAGACTAAATGAAAATAATCCAAATCCAATATCAATATTTGATTTTAATAAAAAAATGACATCAATTTGTGAAAAATTGGATATTCCTAAAAGTTTTATTCATCGTGGAATCAACGAAGGAATGAGTGGTGGAGAAAGAAAGAAAAATGAGCTTCTACACTTATGGATGTTAGAGCCTAGTTTAATTATTTTAGACGAATTAGATAGTGGCCTAGATATTGATTCTTTAAAAACAGTAACAAATAGTTTAAATGAATATTTAGAAACTCATCCTCAAGCATCAATCTTATTAGTAACCCATCATGAACCACTTCTTACTATGTTAAATGCTAGTCACATTCATATTATGAAAGATGGCCATATTATAAAATCAGGCGATTTATCCCTAGCAAAGGAAATAGAAAACCAAGGATATAAGAATATCTAGGTTAATTAAGTAGATGCAAATGAAAAAAGATAATATAATATTAGTAGATAATGATGTAGTTAAAGAAATAAATTATTTCAATAAATCATTAAGAAATAAAACGATAGAAATAAAAGATAATTCATCTTTAACTATAAATTATTTTATAGATGCCATAGATGATAATAATGAAATAAATATTTATATTGGAACTAATTCGACCCTAGTTCTTAATCATTCATATATTAATAATACCAATTACAACTTAAAGATAAACATTAACTATGCTGGTGAAAAATCAAATGTATTAGTAAATGTAAGAGGAGTTAATAATTCCGGCACATCAAAAGTAGACATAGACGGTACATTACTAAAAAATAATAATAACAATATATTGGATGAAAAAATTAAAATAATAAATATTAATAATGGAAAAGTTATTTGTAAACCAAATATGTATATCAAAACTAGCCAAATAATTGCTAATCATGAAAATGCCATTGGAAATATTAATAAAGATGAAGTGTTTTATTTAATGAGTAAAGGAATAAATAAAGAAAACGCCGAAAAACTAATAATTCAAGGATATTTATTAAGCGTTATTGATAATGAAGAATTAAAAACTAAAATAAGAGAATATTTAAATTCAAGGAGGTGAAATATTTATGCATCGTGATGATTTTCCTAAAGAACTTATGGACAATGTAATCTATTTAGATAATGGTGCAACAACTTTTAAGCCCAAAGTAGTATTAGACAAAATGAATGACTACTATACTAAATATTGTGCAAATGCCCATAGAGGAGATTATAGTTTAAGCTATAAAGTTGATGTTGAATATGAAAATGCCAGAATTAAAGTTGCAAAATTTATTAATGCAAATCCGGATGAAGTAGTCTTTACTAGTGGAGCAACCGAAAGTTTAAATTTAATTGTAAAAGGATTCTTTGAAAATAATTTAGAAGCCGGTGATGAGGTAATAATATCTGATGCCGAACATGCCAGCAACGTTATGCCATGGTTTAGATTAGCAACAAAATATGGAGTTGTAATAAAAAGAGTTAAATTAGATGGAAACCTTCATGTTACATTAGAAAATTTAAAAGAGACAATTACTCCTAAAACTAAAGTAATCTCACTTGCAGAAATAACAAACGTTGTTGGAGATATAAGACCAATGAAAGAAATATGCAAACTTGCCCATGAAAATAGTATATTTGTAGTTTGTGATGGTGCCCAAAGTGTTCCACATCGTAAATGTGATGTTAAAGATAGTGATGTTGATTTCCTAGCCTTTTCTGGTCATAAAATGTGTGGACCTACTGGAGTAGGTGTTTTATATGGTAAAAAAGAATTATTAGAAGAAGTAGAGCCAATCCTTTTAGGTGGCGGAATGAATGAATCTTTTGATAACGAAAATGAAGTATATTTAAAAGATTTACCCCAAAGATTAGAAGCAGGCACTCCTAATATTGCTGGAGTTATTGGACTAGGTGCTGCTATTGATTACTTAGAAAAAATTGGAATGGATACAATCAGTATTTATGAGCAAAAGTTAAAATCATATTTAATAAACAAATTAGAAAAAATACCATATATTCAAATTGTAAATGAAGAAGCTGATAGTGGAATAGTCGCATTTAATGTAGAAGATGTATTTAGTCAAGATGTTGCCTATTATTTAAATAAATATAATATCTGTGTTAGAGCAGGCAATCATTGTGCTAAAATATTAAAACATTCAACCGGCGTAAAAAATACTGTAAGAGTAAGTTTATATTTTTACAACACTAAAGAAGAAATAGATAGTTTAGTTGAACTATTATCAAATAAAGATAAAATAATAAAGGAAATGATTTAATGGAACCAGAAGTTAGAAGAGAAATAATATTAGATAATTATAGTAATCCTTTTCATAAAGAAACCAAAGGAGAAGACTTCGAAATAGCCAACGCTAATAACTCATCATGTATAGATAACATAAATATATTTATTAAATTTGATGGAAATATCATTAAAGATGCTTATTTTGATGGGGAAGCTTGTGCAATATCAACTGCTAGTACATCCATAATGTTAAAAGAAATTATTGGTAAAACTAAAGAAGAAGCTTTAGCTATAATAGATAACTTTAACAATATGATAAATGAACAAGATTACGATAAAGAAAAAATGAATGAATCTCTCGCATTTGATGAAATGTACAAGCAAGAAAGTCGTAAAACCTGTGCAACACTTCCATATAAAGCGTTATATAAATTAGTTTCAAAATAAAATTAAAATTTTAAATGGAGTAACATCCATTTTCTTTTTGTAAAACACAAATATATTTTGCATAAATGATAATTTAATTATATAATTTTATTAGGATGTGAAAAAATGGAAAATGAAATAACTCACGTTGGTATCATCATGGATGGAAATCGTAGATGGGCCAAAGAAAAAAATTTAAAATCATTAGAAGGACATAGAGCAGGAGCAGACCGAATATGTTCACTTGCTAAATATGTATTTGATAAAGGAATTAAATACTTAAGTATTTATGCTTTTTCTACTGAAAACTTTAATCGTTCTGTCGAAGAAGTAAGTTATTTAATGGATTTACTTATTGCAACATTTAATAATAAACTAAAGAATTTAGCTAAAGATAACATTAAAGTCGTATTTTCTGGACGAAGAGAAAATTTGTCTAATAAAGTCTTAGCTTGCATTGATAAAGTAACCGAATTAACTAAAGATAACACTGGTGGCACTTTAAATGTCTGCTTTAATTATGGATCAAAGCCAGAAATAGTCGATGCTTGCAATAAATTAGTTAAAGACAATAAAGAAATAACTGAAGAAAATATCAGCAACTATTTATATCAAGATATTCCACCTCTAGATTTAGTAATTAGAACAAGTGGAGAATATAGACTATCAAATTTTATGTTATGGCAAGCTAGTTATGCCGAATTATATTTTACTAAAGTGTATTTTCCTGATTTTGATGAACACGAGTTTGATCTAGCCTTAGAAGAATATAACCATCGTCATAGAAGATTTGGAGGAAACTAATGAAAAAAAGAATAATAAGCGCAATTGTAATGCTTGCTATCATTTTACCACTTGTTTTTTTAGGTAATAAACCCTTCGTATTAGGAGTAGGAATAATTGGATTAATGGCCTACTATGAAATAATGAATTTAAATAAATATCCTAATCTTGTAAAAATACAATCATTTGTATCACTATTAATTATTATATATAACAATTATGATATAAATTTATTCATTAATGGGTTTGATTTTAGGTTAATAGCAGTATCACTACTATTAATTTTAACACCTGCTATTTTCTATCAGGTAGATAGTAAATACACAACTATGGATGCATTTAGACTTTTTACCTTCACAATATTAATAGGTTTAGGTTTGAATTTCTTTATATTAATTAGAAATTATTCCTTACAATACTTTATCTTAATGTTATTAATTCCAATTCTAACAGATACATTTGCTTATTTTGGTGGAACACTTATTGGTAAACACAAAGCAACTAAATTATCGCCTAAAAAGACATGGGAAGGATATTTTACAGGATCTATAGTTGCAACTATTTTAACAACTATTTATTACATTTATTTTATTGGGAATCCAGCAAATACATTGTTATTAATTATTATGATTTTAGTAATGACTATATTTGCACAAATTGGAGACTTATTCTTCAGTGGCATCAAAAGAAGTTATGGTATAAAAGATTTCAGCAATTTAATTCCTGGACATGGTGGAATCATAGATAGACTAGATAGTTTAATATTTGTGTCATTTATGTTTATAATATTTATAGAATATTTATAGGAGGATTTAATGTTATCAACAATATTATCAATTATATATTTAATACTTATTTTAGGAGTTTTGGTCTTTGTTCATGAATTTGGACATTTCATCGCCGCAAAAAAAATTGGCGTTTATGTTAGTGAGTTCGCAATTGGTATGGGGCCTAAAATTTATTCATTCAAAAGAAAAAAGAAAAATGATCCGACTGAATATTCAATCAGATTATTACCTATCGGCGGATTTTGTGCTATGGCTGGAGAAGTAATTGAAGATGAAGATTCTAAAAAATTAAAAAAGAATGAATATATGTGTAATCGTTCAAAATGGGAAAGATTCTTAATTCTTATTGCAGGCGTAACTATGAACATAATAACCGCGTTTATTTTGTTATTTGCCCAATCACTTATTTGGGGACATACCGAGCAAAAATCAGTAGTTGGAAATGTTCCAGCAGGTTATCCTGTAGCCGAGGCCGGTATCGAAGTAGGGGACACGATTCAAAAAGTTAATGGTTATAAAGTTAATACATGGGATAAAATGACTTTAATAATGAGTTTAAAAAATGATAAAGAATATACTGAATTTGAAGTAAAAAAACAAGATGGAACAATTAAAACTTACAGAGTTACTCCTGTAACTAAAATAAATGAAGATGGTACTGAAACTAAAGTTTATGGTATCGGTGCAAGTAGTGAAGAAATAAGAGGTTTCTTTTCAAGTATAAAATATGCTTTCATAAAACTAGGCAGTATCGTATCTACTATGCTATTAATAATTCTAAATTTAATAAAAGGTAAATTATCATTATCTGCTTTATCCGGTCCCGTTGGAATGTATACAGTAGTAAAAAGTTCTGGAACATTTAGACAATTATTATATTTAACATCCTACTTAAGCATAAATCTAGCTGTAATTAATGCCATCCCATTCCCAGCCTTTGATGGTGGTAGAATCTTATTTGTTGTTATTGAAGCAATAAAGGGAAGTAAAGTTAAACCAGAAGTTGAAAATACATTTCATTCAATCGGATTTGTGTTACTAATGTTACTAATGATTTATATAACAATTCAAGATATAATAAGATTAAAATAAATTAAAAGATCTAATAAGAGTTTAAATTTCTCTCATTAGATCTTTATTTTTATAAGGATTCTTTTTATCAATTTTATCAACAAACAAGATGCCGTCTAAATGATCAATTTCATGTTGAAACGCAACTGATATATCTTCACGAACTCTCATTGTAAAAGGTTTGCCATTTTCGTCAAACGCTGAAACAGTAATTCTAGCATATCTAGGAACAATTCCTTCAACCTCACGATTAACAGACAAGCAGCCTTCACCTTCACCGACATAAATTAATTCTTCACTTTTACTAATAATTTTTGGATTAATAACAACATATCTTTTAAATTTTCCTTCATCTAATTCTTCAGATATAACAAAAATTCTTTTAAGAATACCTATTTGAACAAAAGATAACCCCATACCAGGTCTTAAATCATGCTTTTCAGAATATTCAGGGATTTGACTCATTTCTAAATAAGTTAAAGAATCATCAATTAATTTTTTAGTTTCAGCATCAAGTGGAAATACTGCATCTGTTGATTTTTGTCTTAATATTTTATTTGATTCATCTAATATGTTAATAGTTGGTAATTTCACAAAACTATACACCCCATTTCATAACACGATTATTTTAGCAAAAAAATTCAAAAAAATAAAGTAAAACTCTAAAATCTTACCTTTTCGGTTTTTGAATATTTATAATTACTATTACTTGGAATCTCTAAAGCATGTTTAGAATTCTTTAAAAATATAATTTTCCAAGGCTTTACATTCAAATAAATATCCCTAACAACATAATTATTATCTAATCCATATATATCAATACATTCTTTCATAAAGAAAGTGTGTATCTTACTTGTATTAGAAAAAAACATTCCATGATCTATATTGCTTTTAAACATTAATCCCATAAATTTTTTAATAAAATTATTCGCCTTTACAATCTTCATCAAATACCTCAAAGTTATTATATATAATAATTGACAAAAAATCAAAAAAATAAGATAATTTAGGTAGATAGAGTAAAGGTGATTATGATTGAAAAAGTTAAATAAAAATGGTCAAGCTTTAGTTGAATACGTTGTTATAATAGGACTAGTTACAGTACTAGTGGTAGGCCTTGTTTCTTATTTTGGTGGCTACTTAAAAGATGCTATGACTAAAACAGGGTGCCAGTTAATGGGTGAGGACTATGAAGCAGGCGAAAAAGTTGGAGAAGGTAAGTGCGTAAGTAATGGCGATAGCCTAGAAGATATGTTTAAATAATATCAATTTCTGGATTAGTGTTCTTATATATTTCAACATATAAGTAGATCGCACCACCTATTAAAATACAAATACTAGCTAGAAGTAAAAGTTTCCTATAAGTTGGGGAATCTTTTTTTGTGTTTTTATAAGTTTCATAAGCAGTATAAATATATATGCATAGTGCGATAAAAAGTACCAAAATATTAATATATCTAAAAATTTTACGATATTTATCATCAACTGTATAAAAATATTTTTCTTCAAAATAATTGCTAATAAAATTCGCTCCAATTATAAAAAGATATATTAACCAAATAATATTTTCTTTTTCAACATCAAATAGTTGACCACTAATACTTTTATTCATATTAATTAATATGATAGAATAAAAAGAATAATAATTAAATGTGATAAAAAGTATGTTAAAAGTCTCATCAAAATGCATAATAATTAAAGAAAATCTATATTTTAACAAACATATTGTTGTTTTTGCGAACGTTAGTGTATAATATGTTGG
>DJSP01000029.1 GCA_002438065.1 Caryophanales bacterium UBA6331
AATTACATGAGCCTCAAACCTCAAAATAAGTAGATTTGAGCTCGAATTGATTAGATTCTTGTAATTTCTTATATTTTAATATTCACAATAGTCCTGGTCAATACGATAGATTGAAATTATATTTAAATCATATTTTTTATTGTATAAATCATCATTAAAAACTATATCAAGCAATAAGAGACCAGCTTTTTTAAGTTCTATATTTAAAGATTCAATTTGTTTATCAGTAAAAAAAGATAAGAAATTATAAGTTATAATTAATTTCAAATTTTTCAAATTTGAAATTATCTTCAAATATTTACAAAAATAATCAAAAAAGTTTAATTCATTAGTTATTGAAAATTGAAGTTTTAATAATGCAAATGCATCAACTATATTTATAGCATCATTATAATCAAGATCGTAATTAGAATTTGAAATAATATCACCCATTAACTCAAAAAGTTTAATCTTTATCTTCTCAAAATTATCTAAATTTTCTATTGAAATAAACTTTTTTTCTTGTTCATATAAGAGTTGTAAATTTTTCTTTGAATTAATATCCAAGCTAAATGGATCAGATAAAAATTGCCCTACTTTTTTAAAATCAACTTCCTTATGTTCATCAATTATAAGTGTTGTATCATCAAATTCATTTCTAAATGAATAATATAATTTATTCATAATATTAAAATTATGAATAGAAAAAATATTAATATTTTTATTTAATTCAATATCATTTGCTAAATAAGAAAATTTAATTTTCATAATTCAATAAATCTTTCAATACTAGATAAAACTTCACTTGAACTATCTCCTAACAACACTTCCATTTCAGAAAATTGTTTTTCGGTAATTGTAATACAAAATATACTTCCATCAGGAGGTAATAATGATTTGATGCCTTGTATTGCAAATTTAGCGGAAGAATAATCGATAGACATCTTAACAAAGACAGATTCTTGTAATCTATAAAATCCAGTTTTTTTAATATCTTTTACAAACTTTCTATAATCTCTTCTATTTTTACTTGTTAAAACTGGTAAATCAAAAAATAATAATGTACGCATATATCTAAAATTCATATTCAATAAAAACTGGTTGCTTACCATCATTTAAATAAGCAAATAAAGAAAGAATATATAAATGTATGGCATTTTCAAGATACATCTCATTTGAATTAAAAATTACTTTTTGAGATAAAATATTCTGAAAAACTTTTTTATAATTCTCTTCATTAACTTTATTTAAAACAACAAATGAATCTATAAGTGCTCTTAAGGGTTCAATAAAATCATATGAAAGATTAAATGGATTTGTTTCTCCAATATGATGTATACCAACTTCTGTAAGATATCCAGCCATTTTTATTTCTCTATTAATAGCAGATACAATTATTGCATATCCATAATTTAAAAATTTATTTATTGAACAATCTTTTCCTCTCGAAAAAGAATTTCCAAATAAAGAATTAAAATATACCTTCGCCGCATGACCTTCTCTATTGGTTTTATCACCTAGCTCAACATGTTCTAAATATCCATCTATTTCATGAGAAAATTTATTAACCTTATTTAAGAGCAAATTAGAATTAAATAATTTTCTTTTTATAATTCTACACCATAAATCATCTTTTATTGATTGATCCCAATTAATTTGTTGTCTTATTCTAGAAAAATTTGAATAATTCGAATAAAAAGGAGTCAATTCCGAACATGGATTTCTTTTTTCATCGCAAAATAAAACTTTTATCTTAAACTCAACAAGTTTTGCCAACAAAAATGTTGTAATTGATGATTGAACATTATTAATTATTAAAAAACTTACCTCTTGAATAGGTATCTTGGTAATAGTTTCATTTTTTATTACTATATAAAATAATTCGTAATCTAATTTAGAACGATTATTAATTATTACTGTTCTAAAGCTCATAATTATTTCAAATTAATAACTTTCTTATAAAATCCAGTTATGCTTTCATAAATTATTTTAACAGATTCACCATTTTTAATAATTATATTCTTCCCTTGTTTCAATACACCACTCTGCGTTTTACTGCATTCAATAAATTTTAAATTAACAAACTTTCTTTCATTAGTTTTGAAAGCATTTAATAATTCACTAATAACTCTAATTTTATAAACAATATTTAAATTATAAAAAACTTTTTTCAATTTTAAATTCTTAATTATGGAATAAACAGAATTATAAGCTTTATAACAACTTCTTTCATATAAATTTAAAATATAATCATAGAGTTCATCAAGTTCATCATTCTTTAAACATAATTCATGATTATTTTTAGATTCATCTTTTTTATCATATTCTGGATTTTTAATATATTCGTTTGTTAAAACATAATTTCCATTAAAGCAATCATTTATTACTTTTAGAGAGTCAACATCATTATTAATATAATCAATAGAACTTAACAACTTTGTAGATTTATCATTAATTTTAATGATGACATTTGAAAAATATCTAATTAATTTTTCGCAATTATGGATTGTTTTTAAAATATTTTGCGTTTTATTTATATCTTCTAAAACAAACGCTTTTTCAACAGAATTAAGAATTAAGTATGAATCATTTGTTTTTCCTGTAATAATAAAAGATTTATCTCCGATTTTCATCTTAGTATTAACTTTTAAATCTTCAATATATATTTCATAATCTTTGTACTTAGGATTTTTGTTAAAATACTTTTCATTATTTCCTATATACATTGCTGGAACAGCTTCTAAACAGTATTCTTCTTCCTTTATTTTGGACTTCAAAAGACAATAACTTGGGAAATTATACGAATCATAATGACCATATTTAGATGTAGCTAAACCATTTTTGATTGGGATTCCACTATTTTCACCATTAGCCGGATATAAAGTAACTCCACTTAAAACATTCGCGCTACCAACATAAGTTCTTTTTTTAGTGAATATATTTTTAGTTAAGAATATATTTTCTTTGATCTTTACTAGTAAGTCTTTTTGTTTA
>DJSP01000094.1:0-23745 GCA_002438065.1 Caryophanales bacterium UBA6331
TTTTTTTTTGCATTTTTTTTGCTTTAGATGTAAACCTGTATTTACAATTAATATTTGATACAATATAATTAGTATAGGTGATAAGATATGGATTATAAATATACATCAAGAAGTATTGATGACACTATGGAATTAGCTGAAAATATTGAATCAGAAAAATTTCCTGGCATGGTTATATGTCTAGATGGAGAATTAGGAAGTGGAAAAACTGTCTTTGTTAAAGGATTTGCTAAATCACTAGGAATTTCTGAAACAATTACTAGTCCAACATTTAATTTAATTAAAGAATATGAATCAGGAGAAATGCCACTATATCATATGGATGTTTATAGACTAGAAGGTAAATGTGAAACAATTGGTTTCAATGATTATTTCAATAAAAATGGAATTTGTATAATTGAATGGTCAGACATGATATGTGATTGCTTACCTGAAGAAAGATTACAAATCGATTTTAAAATAATTGATGAAAATACTCGTATTCTAGTATTAAAACCATATGGTCAAAAATATGTTGATTTAGTAGAATCAGTACTATAATAATGCAAAAGGCATTATTTTTTTTGATAATTTATTGTATAATATAAGCATATTGGAGGTTATTAATATGTTAAAATTATTTATAAGTACCTATAATGAATTAATTCAAATTGGATTAATCAAAGATAATGATTTAATTGACAAAAGTGAATATGAAACTTACAAAAGTCATAGTGAATTTATTGTTCCCATGATTAAAGAAATATTAGAAAGAAACAAACTAAACGTTTCAAACTTGAATGAAATAATTGTGGTTAATGGGCCAGGATCATTTACCGGAACACGTTTAGGTGTTACCGATGCCAAAATGCTTGCTTATACCTTAAACATTCCTATCAAAACAATTACAAGTATTGAAGCTATCGCACTAAGTGTACCTGAAAAAGATAAATTTATTTGTATATCAGATAATAAAGGAAAATATATTGGTGAGTTTAAAGATAATAAACTAATAAAGGACATTTATTACATTAAAAATGACTTAGCTGAAGAATTATTTTCTAATACCAAAGATAAAGTATATATTGATAAAAAAATAGATCTAAATAAAATTTCAAATCAAATATCAACATTAAATCCCATAAATGTTCATTTAGCTAATCCAATATATATAAAAACTATTGAGGCATTAAGTGATAAGTAAATTAACGAATGATGACATTCAAGAAGTTACCAAACTAGGAACAATATTAAATTCTAACTTTACAAAGCTTTTTCACATTGAAAATTTAAATCCAGATGAAGCAATTTTTATATATAAAGAAAATAATATTATTAAAGGATTTATTCACAATCAAAACGGAATAGATATAATAGATCTATTAAACATAATAGTTAAACCTGAATATCGAAATCAAGGAATTGGTAGTGTTCTTCTTAAATATATAATTGATAATAAACAAGATAAAAAAATAATGTTAGAAGTAAGATCAAAAAATATTAACGCCATAAAATTATATCAAAAATATGATTTTAAAATTATAAACATTCGTAAAAATTATTACAAAGACGACGATGCAATAATTATGGAAAGGAATTAAATATGAAAGATGTATATATATTAGCCATAGAATCTTCTTGTGATGAAACAAGTATGTCAATAATTAAAAATGGAACAGAAGACGTAGCAACAACTATTTTAACCCAAATGAATACCCATGCTCTATATGGTGGTGTAGTGCCAGAAATAGCAAGTAGAATGCACACTGAAAGCATAACTTTAGTGTTAGAAGACATATTAAGTAAAACAAATTTAACATTGAATGATATTGATGCTGTTGCTGTTACATATGGTCCTGGTCTTTTAGGAAGCTTATTAGTTGGTGTAGAAGCAGCTAAAATAATTTCATTAGTTTATAATAAACCTTTAATTAAAGTAAATCATATTGCTGGCCATATCTACGCTAATAATTTAGTAAAAAAAATGGAATTTCCATTACTTGCGTTAGTAGTTAGTGGTGGACATACCGAATTAGTATTAATGGAAGATGATTACAAATTTAAAGTATTAGCAAGTACTATGGATGATGCAATTGGTGAAGTGTATGATAAAGTAGCTAGAGTTTTAGATTTACCATATCCCGGAGGCCCAAATATTGAACGATTCGCTGAGCAAGGAACTCCAAGTTACAATTTACCAATACCACTTAATAACAATGAATTAAATTTCTCATTTAGTGGTTTAAAGAGTGCCGTTATCAATTTAGTGCACAATGAAAAACAAAGAGAAAATGAAATTAGAAAATACGACCTTGCTTGTTCCTTTCAAACTATCGCAATTGATGAATTAATAAGAAAAACTGAACTAGCTCTTCAAAAATATAATTGTCAAAAAATGATAGTTGCCGGTGGCGTATCCGCTAATAAATATTTAAGATCAAAAATAGAAGCGCTTGCCAAAAAATATAACGTTGACTTAACTATTCCTCCAATAAAGTATTGTACTGACAATGCCGCAATGATAGGTTGTGCTGCATACCCATTATATTTAAATAAAGAATTTACCGATTTGAATTTAAATGCCAGTAGCACAGCTGATCTATTCTAACTTGAAAAAATCACACTTATATAGTAATATGTAATAGATGGAATATGAAGAAAAAAGAAAAAGATATTAAATTTTATATACTAGTATCACTTGCCATAATTTTGCCAGTTTTAATCTCAGTACTATATATCATTTTACTATCAAAATAATTTAAAACCCAAACAAATAAAGGGTTTTTATTTTCCAATTATTCTTGTATAATAGTTACGTACAAAGAGGTGATAAAAATAAAATTATTATTAAATTTAATAGCTGGTTTATTCTTTTTAATAGGTGTCTTAATATCATTAAAAAATAAAAATAATAAATCATTAGTTAACATCAGTGTTGCATCAGCATTTATAGTACTAATATATTTAGCAATATTTGATATTCTACCTGAATGTTTGGAAATGTTAGGAACTGAAAAAATATACTTATTATTTATTGGTGTTTTAGTTGGATTTTTAAGTATTTTACTACTAGAAAAATTAATACCAAATCATAGTCATTATGAGAATTTAGAACATCATGAAAAACATTTAAATCACATTGTCATCATAACCTCATTAGCGCTTATTTTGCACAACATCGTTGAAGGAATAAGTATTTATGCCATATCATCTAACGATTTAAAATCAGGCCTATTATGTCTATTCGGTGTTGGAATGCACAATATCCCTTTTGGTATTGAGATAACAACACTATTAAATAAAGAAAAAACAAATAAAAAGTGGATATGTCTAACTTTATTAACATTTTCTACTTTTATTGGAGGTTTAATAATTTTACTCTTTGAAAAATACATGACAGACCTAGTGTTAGGTTTCATGTTAAGTTTATCTTTAGGAATGATTTTATATCTTCTAATATTTGAATTATTCACTGAATTAAAAGAAAATTTTAATAAATCAAGTATCATTGGAATAATAATTGGCCTAATCGTAATGATTATTGGTCTAATAATATAATAAAGAAAGAAGGAAATATATATGGGAAGAGCATATGAAGTAAGAAAAGCAAGTATTCAAAAAACAGGAGCAATGAAAGCTAAGTTATATAGTAATTACGCCAAAGAAATTTATTTAGCCGCTAAAGGAAATCCTGAAATCGAAACAAATATTAATTTAAAAAGAGTTTGTGAAAAAGCTAAAAAAGAACAAGTACCTAGTGATATTATAAATAGAGCAATCGATAAAGCTAAAGGAGCCGGTGGAGAAGACTATCAAGAAGTAATTTATGAAGGATTTGGTCCTGGAAATAGTACATTTATAATTAAAACCTTAACAGACAATGTAAATCGTACTGTAAGTTTCGTTAGAACAGCATTTAACAAAGTTCATAAATCATTAGGTGTAACAAATTCAGTATCATATAATTATGATTATCTAGGCGTAATTGTATTTAGAAGTGATAAAGAAGAAGAAATTTTTGAAGCATTATTAAATGAAGGAATCGAATTAGTAGATTTCAACAATGAAAATGGTAAAATTACAATATCATGTAATCCGACTGATTTTCATCATGTTAAAGATGTTGTTGAAAAAATAGAACCAAATGTTGAATACATTTATGATGAAATTGGAAACTTTGCTAAAGAAGAAATAACTCTAACAGGCGAAGATAAAGAACTATATGATCGTCTTTACAATATGTTAGAAGAAATAGACGATGTAACAGCAATCTATACAAACGTTAAAGAAGATTAATATGAAAAAATTAAATATCGCTTTTGAAGATAAAAATATTTTAGTAGTAAATAAACCATCTGGAATTTTAACTATCGCAACTGATAAAGAAAAAGAAAAAACGCTTTATCATGAAGTTTATAATTATTTACACAAAAAGAATCAAAAAGTATTTATTGTAAATAGATTAGATAAAGATACGTCCGGATTTGTCGTATTTGCAAAAAATGAAAAAGCAAAATTAAGATTTCAATCAACATGGGATAAAGTAATAAGAAAATATTATGGAGTAGTTATTGGTAAAATTGAAGAATCAAATAAAGTTATTAACTACATGTATGAAGGAAAAGATTTAAAAACATACATTACAAATGATAAGAACAAAGGTAAAAAATGTATTACCGAATACACTCCTATTAAAAATACTAACAAATATACATTGTTAGATATTAACATCAAAACAGGAAGAAAAAATCAAATTAGAGTAACTCTTTCTAGTCTTGGTCATCCTTTAATAGGAGACAAAAAATATGGTGCAACCAAAAATCCCATTGGTAGATTAGGACTTCATAACTATTATTTAAAATTTACTCATCCAATTACCAATGTTCAAATTGAACTTACTACTAAAGTTCCAAAAGAATTTGCTGAAATATTTGAAACAAAAAAGATATCATCCTAAAGAGATATCTAAAAACATCATTATAATAAATCCAATTATTAAATAAAGAGCCATGAGTTCTTTATTTTTATTTGCCATTGATTCCGGTATTAATTCAGTAACAATTACATACAGCATAGCACCTGCTGCTAGCGATAATAAGACTGGTAAAAGAATTGGAAACTTAATTGCTATAATTACTCCTACAACCCCTCCAATTGGCTCTACAATGGCTGTTAATCCACCAATTACAAAGGATTTTAATTTACTATAACCTTTTTTATATAATGGAAAACTAATTGCCGATCCTTCAGGAAAATTTTGGATTGCAATTCCAATTGCTAAAGATATTGCACCAGTAATACTTGAAATTCCACCATAATAAACACCCGCAAATGCAAGCCCAATTGCCATTCCTTCTGGAAAATTGTGAATAGTTATCGATAGTAATAAATTATTAACATTTTTCTTTTTCTTTCTTTTCTTATAAATATAATCACAATAATAAATTAACAAAGTTCCCGCCATAATTCCAATTGAAAGCAAAATTGAGGCATTACAATTCAAATTTTCTGCACTCTCCATAGATGGAATCATTAATGAAAATATTGAACTGGAAAGCATAATTCCTGCTGATACACTAAGAAGTATATCCATAATATTTTGGTTAACTTTTTTTACTAAGAAAACCATTGCAGCCCCTAGTACTGTAATCAAAAATGTAAACGAGCAAGCAATCAACGCTTGGAAAATTGGATTCAAATTAATAAAAAAATCTACCATACTATATAGTATGACAGATTTTTAAATATGTTAATTCTTAACTTCCATTATAACTGGTATAATTATAGGTCTTCTACCTGTTAATTCATTAATAAATGGTGATAATTCTAAAATAATTTGATTTTTTAAATCTACATAACTATAACCATTTTTAAGAGATTCTCTAACAACACTATTTACCTTATCTTCGATATTTTTAATTAATTCCGCATTCTCATTAACTAAAATAAATCCTCTAGTAGTAATATTTGGTTTAAGTAAAAGCTCTCTCGTATTTGGATTAACATTAATAATAACGCATAAAATACCTTCTTTAGACATAAATTGACGATCTCTAATAACAGTAGATCCAACATCTCCAATTCTAGAGCCATCTACATAAACATCTCCAGCTTGAATATGTTTACCAATTCTTGCACCATCTTTAGTTAATTCAACAGAATCTCCATTTTTACAAATAAAGATATTTTCTTTAGGTATTCCACATAAATTAGCTAAATCACCATGCGTTTTAAGCATTCTATACTCACCATGAACTGGCATAAAATACTCGGGTTTAATAATTCTAAGCATCCATTTAAGTTCTTCTTGTTTAGCATGTCCTGAAGTATGAATATCAGATAATTCCGAATTAGTATAAACTCTTACACCCTTTAAATATAATTTATTAATAATTTTATTTATTGAAGCTTTATTTCCGGGAATTGGACTAGAAGAGAATACAACAATATCATCAGGTAATAATGAAATTTGTTTATGTGTTCCATTAGCAATTCTAGATAAAGCCGCAAGAGGTTCCCCTTGAGAACCAGTACATAAAATACAAATTTGATTCTTCTTTAAATCTTTAGCCTCATTAGCATCAATAAATATTGTTTTATCAGTAATTAAATTATTCTTAATTGCAATCTCTTTCGCATTTTCCATTGATCTACCAAAAGTAACAATCTTACGATTATTCTTTCTACAAGTTTCCACAATGTGTTTAATACGATAAATATTAGATGCAAATGTCGCAATAATAATTCTAGAAGTATGCATTGCAAATACATCATTAAGTGCTTCATCTACTAAAGATTCACTATTAGAGTATCCCGGAATACAGGCATTTGTACTATCAGCAAGTAAAATTTTAACTCCTTCTTTACCAAGTTCAGCCATCTTATGAATATCAGCCATCGGTCCAATGGGTGTTAAATCAAACTTAAAATCTCCTGTTTCAAATATTGTCCCATTTGGTGTCTTAACAACAATTGCATAACTTCCCGGAATAGAGTGTGTAGTTCCTACAAAAGAAACTGTCATATATTTATATTTTAAAACAGTATCAGCATCAAACTCTTTTAAGTTTTTATAATCCATATTTTTATCTTCAAACTTTTTAATAATTAAATCACATGCAATTTTAGAAGCATAAATAACTGGAATATTAACATTTTGTAGTAAGAAAGTAATACCACCAATATGATCCTCATGTCCATGAGTTATAACTAATGCTTTAATTTTATCTTCATTTTGTTTTAAATATGTAATATCTTGAATAACATAATCTACTCCTAAAAGTCCTGCTTCTGGAAACATAACACCAGCATCAATAATGATAATCTCGTTTTTATGTTCAATAACATACATATTTTTTCCAACTTCACCTAATCCACCTAAAGCGAATATAGACGTAACTTCCTCATTTTTCATATATATCTTCCTCCTTAATAACTTAATAAAAAATTTAAAAGTTTAAATTGCTTAATAATTATAGTACAATTCTTTCATTTTGTCTAGTTTACACATTAAATTAAAAATAGCCAAACTAAATTTACACAATAATTTGACCAATAAAAGTAAACAAACAAATTAATTATTATATCTTTTCATATTTTATTACTAACTATTTTACACACATACTTTACACAATAAATTATCATAAAAAGATATAGATTGTCGAAGTTATTTAAATGACTCCCATAAAAAAGTATATTATTTTTGAAAGGAAGAAAAAATGGAACAAGAAAAAATAATATTACAGAAGTATGAGCCTTTAATTTATAAGGTTGCTAAAAATTTTTACAACGTCGAGTTATGTGATTTATATCAAGCAGGTAGTTTAGGTTTAATTAAAGCCTATCGCAATTACAATGAAAATGTTGGTAAAAACTTTATTAATTTTGCTTATATGTACATCTATGGTGAAATGTTTGAGTTTGTAAATAATTCCCAAACTATTAAGTTAAACAAGGAATATTTACGGTTGTCAAAATCAATTAAAAAAGCTATTACCATATTACAAGAAGAATTAGGTAGAACTCCAACCACAACTGAGTTAAGCACATTTCTAGAAACAGATGAAGAAACTATTATCAACATTTTAAATATTACCAAGGAATCAGTAAGTTTAGATGATAAAATAACTGATGATGGATCATCCTACATCGATACAATAGGAGCAACTATGGATCTAGATAGTCAAATTTTAATTAATGATTCCTTAGAAACACTTAATGACCTAGAAAGAAAAGTCGTTTTAAGCAGATACTTCGAAGATTTAACTCAAAGTGAAACTGCTAGTATCTTAGGAATATCTCAAGTTAAAGTATCTCGAATTGAGAAAAAAGGTAAAGCCAAAATAAAAGAGTATATAAAAAGCTAATTTGTGAATAATATAAATGTGATTTTATGGATAAAAATGAATATTTAAAAATTGTAAAAAAATTTACTCCTCATGAAGATAATCAAAAAGATTATATTTTATCGTTTATCTCCGGAGGAACTATTGGAATGACTGGCGAAATAATTCGTTTATTTTTAATAAACAATTGCCATGTTTCTAAACCAGATGCCACATCTTATGTAATCTTAATTGCAATATTTGTTTCTGCTTTATTAACATGCTTAGGAAAATTTGACACAATTATTGAGAAATTTAAATCCGGAATAATCATTCCAATTACTGGTTTTGCCCACAGTGTTACATCATCTGCCCTAGATTATAAACATGATGGATTAATTACCGGGTTAGGAGCTAACTATTTTAAACTAGCCGGAAGTGTAATTTTATATGCTGTCGTTAGTGGCTTCTTCATGGGAATATTAAAGGTGATTCTAAATGTTTGAATTTAAAAATGTTTATATTGACAAATTTTATGCCATTGTTAGTAAAAAAGAAGCAAATGGTAATATTAAAAATCCTGATAAAGTAATGAATGATTATTATTATGGCGAAAAAACACCTTTTAAATGTGAAGTTAAAATGTTAAATGAAGTGTTAAATAATTTACCATCATCAGATTTAGTTATTGCTTCCAATTTAGAAAACCAATTAGCAAGTTCTAACATTAGTATGAAAAATAGAAACACTCCTTATATGGGATTATATTCCGCTTGTGCATCCTTTTCCGGAGGAATAACAACCATTGCTAATTTCATCGAAAGTAAAGCAATTAACAAAGGAACATTATTAATTAGTTCTCATAACTTAAATGCCGAAAAACAATTCAGGTTTCCTATTGAATATGGTGCTCCTAAAGTAAAAAGAAGTACCCAAACCGCAACATGCGCAATTGGAATTCACTTAACAAATCAAAAAACAAACATTAAAGTTTTAAATGGAACAATCGGTAATGTTGTAGATTCATACATTAAAGATACCTACAATATGGGTGCAGTAATGGCTCCAAGTGCTTATGATTGCCTAATTAATCACTTAACTAAAACTAACACTAACATAAAAGATTATGATTTAATTGTAACCGGTGATTTAGGTAAAGTTGGTAGCAAGATTTTTAAAGAATTATGTAATAGAAATGGATACAAATTAAAAAATTATGTAGATGCCGGTGAAATTCTTTTTGGAGAAACAAGTACTAGTGGAGCAAGTGGCCCAGCTTGTTTACCTCTAATATATTTTTACAATTTAATAAATATCAAAAAATACAAAAAAGTACTTTTACTTTCAACCGGATCCTTACATAATCCTGAAATGGTAAATCAAAAAGAAACAATACCTTCAATAACCAATGCATTAACAATCGAGGTGCAAAAATGACAATACTTTATTCTTTCCTGTTTTGTGGAACAATTTGTTTAATTAGTCAAATAATTATGAACAATTCCAAATTAACTTTTGGCCATATAACTAGTATGTTTGTAGTTATAGGATCATTTCTAGGTGTTTTTGGAATCTATGATAAAATAATATCAATAGTTGGAATAGGTGCCAACTTACCAATTATATCCTTTGGTAACACCATAACCAATAGTGTTTACTATGGTTATATAAGTGATGGCTTTCTAGGAATCTTCAATAACTTATTAGCCGGAGTATCATTAGGAATATCAGCAACAATTATCTTTTCTTTTATCTTAATTATATTTTTCAAACCTAAAGATTAATAGCAAAATAGACATTTGATCTTTGTCTATTTTTAATTATTACTGTCAAATAAACTGATTTATATTGTTTTTCATAAATCTTTGTAGTATTTTAAAAATGAAAGAGAGATTATTTATATTTATGGAAAATAAAGAACTATCAACAATTCAAGCACTTAAAAATTTAGCAATGCAAAACAGTATGAGAACCAATGATTTTTCAAACTTTAATATTAAAACAAATTCAAGTTTAGCAATGGCCTTTTATTATTTTTTAGTTGGTAAAACAAACAAATTACCCACTTACGATTCAATTCAAAAAATTATAAATAGTGAACTAAGCAAAATAAATATTCAAAATTATGAAAAACCTATTCAAGTATCAATGGCTTGTGGAATAATTGTATACTATAACAAAATTCAAAGATCTTTAATAATAGAACAAGAAACTCCAATAAAGCCTATAACATCTAGATATGATACCATTAATGAAAATACTTATAAAGCAAAGATTGTTAAAGTTATTAATGAATATTACGATGCAAAAGAAATTGATATAAATAAAGAACCTTTATTTGATCACAAAAGAACTGAAATATTTCAAAAATATCTTAAAGGCTATCGTTTACAATATTCTAGTCAGGTTAGTGAAAATAACTTCAAAAGTCCACTTCCAAATAATACAAGTTATAATAATCCAATCAAAAGGTAATTCAAACTAGTAGCAAAAAAAATTATTTGCTATTTTATTTTTGCTGTGATATATTTTTTATGTAATATAAAAAGGTAGGTTATTAAAGTGAAGTATTTAAATGATATTTTTTTTAGTGAGTCAGTAATTTACATAGCTATAGTAGTTAGTATAATATTTATTTTATCAATTTTAGAAAACTGGATTTTATTTAGAAAATTAGGTGAAAAAGGTTGGAAAAGTATTGTTCCAATATATAATGGTTGGACATATTTAAAACTGGGAGAGCTTCCTGGCTGGCTAATTGTCTTACCAGTAGCAAACATAATTGGTTTAATTGTTGCTTCGTTTAATATTCCTAAAAAGTTAGATAAATCGCCTTTGATAGGTCTAGTATTTATTTTTATGCCAAATATTTATTTGTTAATTTTAATATTACCTAAATTAAGTAATAAAAAAGAAACTGGAAATCAAAGTATGAATACAGACATAGTTGAAGATTCAGTAAATATTCAGATTGAAAATAAAATTGAAGAAAATGTTCCTGAATTTATTGAAGAACCAGCACTAAATACAGAAGAAACTAAAATAGTTGAAACAACCAATTTAAACAATGATTATATAAATATACCAGAAGAGACTGAAAAAATTTCAAATGAGCCTAAATTTGATGAAGATATAACTAATGTTTTTGAAATGCCACTTCCTGAAGCAAATGCCACTACTAGCCAAAATGAAGATTTAGTCGATACATTAACTAAATTAAAACAATCAGATTTAAATGTAAATATGGATAATGAGTTGTCCCTTAAATTAGAAACACTTGAAACAAACCCAGTGCCAAGAGTAGACAATGATATTTTAGAAGAAACAGTTGAATTACCAAAAATGGTTAATCAAGAAATAAATAATGATATCAAAGCAACTAAGCATTGTCCTAACTGTGGTTTTGAAAATGAGTATTCTCTAAAAAATTGTATGATGTGTGGAGAACCATTAGAATAATTGGACATTAAAATCCAATTTTTATTTGCTATAAACTATGAAATAAGGTATATTTATTAAAGAGGAAGTAATAGAAATGATAAAGTTATATACAGGGCCAATGTTTAGTGGAAAATCAGATGAATTATTAAAAGAATATGATAAAAAATATCATAAAAGTAAAATTTTATTATTTAAACCAAATATCGATACTAGAGATTATGGTCTAATTAAAACTAGAAATGATAAAGAAGTAGAAGCCATTTTAATTAATGATTTAAATGATATTTATAATTATTTATCAGATAAGATAACAACTATATTTATTGATGAAGTCAATTTCATGAAAGGCAATATTGACGTACTAATCGATTTATCAATAAATAAAGATTTAGATATATTCATTGCTGGGTTAAATCTAACAAGTGAGCTAAAACCATTTGGAATTATGCCTGAAATAATGACCATATCTGATGAAATAGTTCTTTTACACGCATCATGTAATGATTGCAATAGAGATGCTTCTTACACATATTATATAGGTTCAAAAGATAGTGATATCTTAGTAGGAAATGATAATTACATTGCTCTTTGTCCTAAGTGTTTAAGAAAAAGATTAACTTTAACTAAATAAGCATTTTAGACAAATTTCTTTCTTATATTTTGCTATAACAATAGTAAGGAGGAAAAAATGCAAGTAAAAGTATTTGATGAATCTCACGAAAAAGATTTAGAAAATTCCGTCAATTCCTTTTTAAAAGAAGTTGATGAATTATTAGATATTAAATATAGTGTTGCTATAACAGCCGTTGGTGAAGAACAAATCTATTGCTTTACAGCTATGATTATTTATCACAACAAATCAGAATAAAGGAAAGGAATAAGAAGTATGAAAAAAAATAGTTTTATTTCCGGAACAATTATTTCAACTATATCAATTGTTTTAGTTAAAATGATGGGAATGCTTTATGTAATTCCTTTTTATAGTATAGTTGGTTCTCAAGGTGGAGCATTATATAGTTACGCTTATCAGTTATACTTATTATTTTTAGGTGTGTCATCAGCTGGAATTCCAAACGCTATCAGTAAAGTAATTAGTGAATATAACTCAACTGGAAAACTAGAAGCCAAAACAAGAGCGTTCCATGTCGGAAAGAAAATAATAAGTTATATCAGTATTGTCTCATTTGCTTTATTATTCGTATTTGCTGAAGAATTAGCAATCATTTACTTAGGAAAAATAAAAGGTGGAAATACTCCTGAAGATGCCGCTTTTGTAATTCGTTGTGTCTCATTTGCAGTTTTAATAATACCACATTTAAGTGTAACTAAGGGCTACTTACAAGGCCATCAAGTTTTTGAACCATCATCAGTTGCTAACTTATTAGAGCAAATTGTTAGAATTTTTATTATTTTAGTCGGATCATTTCTTGCCTATAAGGTATTTAATAGTTCATTATCTCTTGCTGTAGGCATTGCTGTATCAGGAGCCTTCTTTGGTGGCTTAGTTGCATATTTATACTTAAGTAGAAAAATAAAAAAATATAGCAAAGAATTAAATTTAGACAAAGAATTAAAAAAAGATAATGTTACTAATAAAGAAATAACTAAAAAAATAATAAGTTATGCTGTCCCATTTGTCATTATAAATATAGTGGTTGATATCTACAACATTGTAGACTCAGTTTTAATATTAAATACCTTAACTAGACTAGGATATGTTGCTGAAGATGTTGAATTCATTGCCAGTTGTATTTCTACTTGGGGCTCTAAAATTTGTATGATAGTTAACGCAATTGCAATGGGAATGACTACATCTCTAATACCAAGTATCGTAGAAGCATATTCAACTAAAAACATTAAGTCATTAAATAAGAGAGTAAATGAAGCCTTACAAATGGTTTTCTATATTGCCTTACCACTTGCGATAGGTATATCAATTTTATCAACACCAATTTGGACTATTTTCTATAACACTAACGCCTATGGTGGTTCAATCTTAAAAGTAACAATCTTTGGTGCCATGTTAGGAAACATAGCCATGATATTATCAGTCACATTGCAAGGAATGAATAAATATAAATATGTGTATTCATTAAATATTATTGGTAGTTTAGTAAACGCCATATTAGATGTACCATTAATGATATTATTTAATAAATTAAATCTACCAACCTATTATGGAGCTAGTACTGCATCTATAATTGGATATGGCACTTCTATACTTTTGGGGTTAAAATTTGTAAACCAAGAAAAAAATATCAACTACAAAGAAACTTTAATTGTTATATTAAAATCTTTAATTCCTGCATTATCAATGACAATTGTACTTTTAATTTTAAATCATTTCCTACCACTTGATTTATATAAAAGAGTAGATTCATTCATAATTATTATTATTGATGCAATCGTAGGCGGATTTATATTCATCTTTATATCATTTAAATTAAAACTACCACAAAAAATATTTGGTAAAGAATACATGAATAAAATAATAAAAAAACTTACCCTAGGTAAGTTAAAAATAGATTAAACCATATACATATCATTATTTGAAGAATTATAATCAGTACCATAATTTAAAGAAGAATCACCTTCAAGTTTATTAAGCCTTGCTTCCACTCTATTTAATCTTCTTTCTACTTTAGATAGTCTAGAATCAATATCAGAATACATATTGTTATTCATTGAACCCATATTATTCATACTGGTATCCTGATAAGCAGGACCTGCATAAAATTGGTTACTAGCACTTACAGCTTGATTAGGTACAAAATTATTCATACCCATACCCATGTTTCCAACTGGTCCATAACCATAACCTGAAAAGAAAGAATTACGATCCTTTTTCATGTTTCACCTCTAAAATAATATATGTATAAAAAATAAAAAGTTTATAAAGGAGTATTAAAATGCGATTAAGAAATGTAAAAAACGCAAAAGAAATAATAGATTCAAATGAATTAGTAATAACTGAAAATATTTTTAAAGATGATAAACCACTCCATATTGAGATTGGATGTGGTAAAGGAAACTTTATAATTGGTAAAGCAAGACAGAATCCTAACATTAACTTTATTGGAATTGAAAAATATGAATCAATCCTAGTAAGAGCCTTAAATAAAGTAGAGGATATCCCATCAAATCTGAGATTTATGTGCGTAGATGCTAAAAACTTAGGAAACTATTTCAAACATAATGTTGATACAATTTATTTAAATTTTTCTGATCCATGGCCTAAAAAAAGACATACTAAAAGAAGATTAACAAGTGAAGAATTTTTAAAAGTCTATAACGAAATATCTAAAAATAAAATAAATATTAAAATGAAAACAGATAATAAACCTTTATTTGCTTATTCAATAATGTCATTTAACAATAATGGATATAAAATAAATGATATTTCTCTTGATTTACCTGAAGACTATGAAAATAATGTTGTTACTGAATATGAAAGAAAATTTAGAGATTTAGGAGTAACAATAAATTATATAAATGTAGAAAAGGAGGTAAAAAATGAAGAATAAAAATGGTTTTACACTTGTTGAATTGCTTGCTGTAATTGTGCTTATTTCTTTAATTATGGTTATAGTTGTTCCTCAAGTTCAAAAAGTAGCTTATCAATCTAAAGTAAAATTATGCAAATCAAAAATAGAATTAGCTGAATCAGCATTAAATTTATGGGCACAAGACAACTATGGATGTTTTTCTAAAGATGGTGGATGTAATATGTTAGATAATTGTGATTATGAAGAAGATAAAATAACTTGTACAGTCACATTTGAAAAATTGGCTAAAAATAATATAGTAAATTTTGACCAAAAAATTAACGATAGTGATACTATAATTAATCCAATAGATAATTCAAGTTTAAATAATATTGAATTTAGAATAAGATACAATAAAAATTCAAAAGCAGTAAGTATCGAAAATGAAGGTAAAGACGAAACAATAAAAATAGATGAAATATGCAAATAATATTACAAAAAGATCAAGATATTAAAATCTTGTTTTTTTTTCGACATTTTTTAAAGGTTTAATATTTTATAATCTAAAAGGTGATGATAAATGGTAATATATGTTGATTTAATAATTATTTTTAATTTCTTAATTGACTTATTACTTTTAATTGGCGTATCAGCCTTATTAAAAAGAAAACCTAATATCATTCGTATAATTATTGCTTCAATTTTTGGCTCTTTATCAACAATATTATTATTATATCTTAACAACAATCTATTATTGATAAATTATAAATTCTTAATTAGCATCATCATGGTAATTATTAGTTTTAAATATCAGAACTTCAATTATTTTAAAGATAATCTCATTTATTTATATATCTTAAGTATTATCCTAGGAGGAACAATTTATCTACTTAATGATACCGTTACCTTATCAAATAAAGGATATATCTTTGAAAACAATGGCTTAAAAATAAATCTTTACATACTTCTATTAATTAGTCCAATTATAATAATTAAATATATAAATAAACAAAAACATTATCAAACTGAATATCAAAACTACTACAATATCGAAATTTATTACAATAATAAGGTAATTAAAGATACAGCTTTTCTAGATACTGGAAATAAACTAAAAGATCCTTACTTTCATAAACCAATTATTTTAGTAAATTCATCATTAATAGATGATCACATCAAAACATTTCTAGTTCCATACTATACAGTTAATAATAAAGATTTATTAGAAGTATTTTCTCCACAGAAAATATTAGTTAATAATAAAAAAACTAAAAAAGCCTTAATTGGTTTAACAGATGTAAATATAAATGGAATAAAAATTATATTAAATAAGGAGATATTATGAGAAAATTAATTGATTTAATATTTAAGTTATTAAAAATAGATAATAGTTTATTATTTATTGGAAGTACTGATATATTACCGCCACCTTTATCAAAAGAAGAAGAACTAGAAGAAATAATTAAAAGTAAACAAGGTGACATAGTTGCTAGGAATAAACTTATTGAACATAACATTAGATTAGTTGTCTTTCTAGCTAAGAAATATGAGAGTACTGGTTATGATTTAGAAGATTTAGTATCTATTGGATCCATTGGTTTAATTAAAGGAGTTGAAACTTATAAACCAGATAAAAATATTAGATTAGCAACCTATGCTTCTCGTTGTATTGCCAATGAAATTTTAATGTATATACGTAAAAATAAAAAAAGAAAAACTGAAGTTTCTTTAGAAGATGCTATAAACTATGATCCTGAAGGTAACGAATTACATTTAGAGGATATCTTAGGTACTGATAATAATGTCGTATTTGATGAATTTTCTTTAAAAGTTGATAAAGATTTATTAAAAAAAGAATTAGTTAAGTTAAACGATCGGGAAAAAGAAATAATGACTCTACGTTATGGTTTAAACAATAATGAAGAATATACGCAAAAAGAAGTTGCGGCTATGTTAGGAATAAGCCAATCTTATATATCACGTATTGAAAAAAAGGTCATTAAAAAACTTCAAACAATTATGGAAGTTAAATAATATGAAATTGCGTATTTTAGCATCTTGAAAATTCGTTAAATTATTGCTATAATGAATATGTAAGCAAAACTTACATAAAATAAAAAAGGAACACCTAATCTTGGATAGCTAGGTGATTACCCTTAATAAAAGTTTATCACCAAAACCCCCAAAGTTTATGGTGATTTTTTATATCAATTTATTTATAATAAATAATAATATAAAAATAATTACTATAAGAAAAAGGATTAAATAATCGATCTTTCTCATAAAACCACTCCTTTCTTTAAAATATTAAAGATATGGAGTAATCACCCAAACATATTAGATGTTCCTGAAATTTAATATATCAAAGTACATGTATTTTCGTCAATATTGTAAATGGTAAAATAAAATGTAGGAAATCGGTAAATTTAAATGCACAATTAGATGCTAACCCTGACACCTAAAAAAATAATTAAGTATGAATAAACATCTCAAAATCTTTCCACTATAAATTAGAGGAGAGATTTATTTTGGGAAAATATAAAGTTGAAATAACTGGAATTGATACAAACAAATTAAAGGTATTAAAAAATGAAGAAACTATCGATTTATTTAAAAAATATCAAAAAGGAGATAAACTTGCTAAAGATGATATTATAAATGGCAACCTTAAATTAGTGTTAAGTGTAATTAAACATTATAATAGTGGTAAATATGATATGAATGATTTATTTCAAATTGGAACCGTTGGCTTAATTAAAGCAATAGATAATTTTTCACTTGATTATGATGTTCGATTCTCAACTTATGCTGTACCTCTTATTTTAGGAGAAGTAAAAAGATTTATTAGAGAATCAAGTGTTGTAAGAATATCAAGAAGCATTAAAGATACAACCTATCAAATTCTTAAATTTAAAGAAAGTTATATGCTAAAAAATGGCATAGAACCTTCAAATAAACAAATATGTCACGAATTAAATATTACTGAATATGATTTATCTCTTGCCTTAGAATCATTAATAGAACCAGTATCAATTTCTGAGCCAATCTATAATGATGGAGGAGACACAATTTACTTAGAAGACCAGTTATCAAGCAAAAAAGACTTAATTGATCAAAATGATACAATATCATTAGCAGGTGCTTTAAATCAAATAAACTTAAGAGAAAGAAATGTTCTTTATGCTAGATATATCTATGGTAAAACTCAGTTAGAAATTGCTGCCGACTTAGGTGTTTCACAAGCCCAAGTATCACGTATCGAAAAAAATGCCATAAATAATATGAAAAAGTATTTAAGATAAACATATAATTAATTGGTGATATATTATGCTAGTATCTGATATGCAAAATAAAGATATCATAAATCAAAATACAGGTGCTAACCTAGGCAAAATAATTGATATAGATGTAAAAGAAGATGGCTCCATTAATTATTTTGTCGTTGGCTCTCTAAAAATGATTAAAAAATTTTCAGCATCTGAATACAAAATTGATTATTCATCCATTACCAAAATCGGTTCTGACGTAATACTTGTAAATTTAAAATAAACCAAGTATAATAATCCTGTGATTAATATGAAAAAAAAGAAATATATCCTTATAACATTTCTAATAATAATTATAGATCAGTTAACAAAATTTTTAATTAATCAAAATATAGAGTATCTAAAATCAACCAAAATTATTAAAAATTTTTTTTATTTAACTAATGCCCACAACAATGGAGCAGCCTTTAGTATTCTATCAGGCTATAATTTATTATTTATTTCTATAACATTAATAGCCATCTATTTAATAGGAAAATACATTGAAAAAAATATCTCATTTTACATATTACTTGGTGGAATAATTGGTAACCTAATAGATCGTTTAATCTTTGGCTACGTTAGAGATTTCCTAGACTTTAGAATCTTTAATTATAATTTTCCTATATTTAACATCAGTGATATTTGTATTTGTTTAGGTATATTTCTAATAATCATAAAAACATTAAAAGAGGATAAAAATGAAAATAAGTGAAGAAAACGTTGGAAAAAGAATTGATAAATATTTAAGTGAAAATTTAGATTATTCTCGTACCATTATTCAAAAAATGATTGATAATGAGAATATTAAAGTAAATGCTAAAAAAACTAAAGCAAGTTATAAATTAGAGCTTAATGACACAATTATAATAAATGATAATTTTAAAGAAGAAACTGATATTTTACCAGAAAATATTAAATTAGACATTGTTTATGAAGACAATGATTTAATGATAATTAATAAACCAAGTGGAATGGTAGTTCATCCTGGCAATGGTAATCAAGAACATACTTTAGTAAATGCTCTTATGGGATATACCATTAATTTAAGTAAAGGTAGTGAAGAAGCACGTCCTGGAATTGTTCATCGTATTGATAAAGATACAAGTGGACTAATGGTAGTAGCCAAAAATAATAAAGCACATGAATTACTTGCTGAAGCCTTTAAAAATAAAGATATCCATAGATACTATACAGCCTTAGTAATAGGACAGTTAGATACTTCCGAAGGATTAATTGATGCTCCCATTGGCCGTGATCCCAAAGACCGTAAACGCTACACAGTTACTAAACAAAATAGTAAAAATGCTATCACTCATTTTAACGTATTAAAAAGATATAAAGGATATACATTAATAAATTTAAAATTAGAAACTGGAAGAACCCATCAAATAAGAGTTCACATGAAATATATTGGTTATCCAATTTTTAATGATCCCGTATATACTAAAATGAAATGCACACCCTTTGGCCAATTTCTTCATTCAAGAGAAATAGATTTTTATCATCCTATAACCAAAGAACATCTTCATTTTACAGCCCCATTACCTAAAGAATTTCAAGACTATCTAGATACTCTAACTAGTTTAGAATAAACATAATCATTAAAGAAACTAAATTAATTCCATTAAATATGATAGGTATAATTCCGAACATAGAACTATATCTATCTATTTTTTTAGCCTCCAAATAAACTAAAACACTGCTAGTTGCGACTACGCAGATACAAACTATACTTAAAGTCAAACTATTAAAAATAAAGAAAAACATTCCAAATACCTGAGTAAATATATAATTAATTAAAAATACAAATATATAATTATTATTTAAATCAAAATCAATAAATAACTTATAAAAAGAATAACTAATAAATAAAGAAATTAATCCCCATATAGCAAGATAAATATCATAATTAACGTAAAATAAATGTCTAAAAGTTGTTAAATAACCATAGTCAATTGGAAACAAAATTAATCCTAAATTCCACATTAAAACAATAATTCCGAAGAACACTATTTTCCTAAACATATTTTTCTCCTTTACTAACGAACCCTTTTGTTATAAAATATTATATGAAATTAGGTGAAAAGAAATGAATAATTATATGGACCCCAAAGAAGAATTAATAATGAAATTAGTTCATTACTTTATAACTGAAGAAAATTATGAACCAATGATTGTTAATGGTGTTAAAAATGAAATATGGTTAGAAAATTTAGAAGCACCATATAAAGTAATTCGTATTAATTCTAATTACATTCATAATAATGACCAACTAGAATTTGATAACTATAAAATAAAAAATGTAACCAAACAAATTAAACAAAAAACTTTAACATTTAATATGAAGACTTTAAATCTTCTATTAGATGTAGGCGATAATGTTGATTTAACAAATTCTAAAACAATAAATAATTATAAAATAACTGATTTAAAAGATTTAAGAAATGACAATAATATCGCTTATATTTTTCCAAAATTAAAAACAGTATCTTTAAAGAAAGATAATTCATTTGATACATTTATACATATTACTAATGATATTAATACTAAAAGTGCTGAAAAAAATAAACGTTTTGAAAGTATATTTGCTCCTAAAAAAATTATTGTTACCAATATTTTAATTATATTAAACGTTATACTCTTTATCTTAACAATGTTTAATGATAACTTATTTAATACATTAATATTAGATCCATATGGAGTAAGAAATGGTGAAATATATCGTTTAATTACATCTATATTTATGCATGGATCAATTTATCATTTAGTAGTAAATATGTATTCATTATATGTTATAGGTAATCAATTAGAAACATTTTTAGGCAAATTGAAATACTTGCTTATCTATCTTATTAGTGGGTTATCTGGTTCGTTATTATCATGTATATTAACTAATAGTTATTCACTAGGTGCATCTGGTGCTATCTTCGGATTATTAGGAAGTTTATTATATTTTGGGATGCATTATAGATTATATCTAGGTTCAGTTTTACTAAAAGAAATAGTTCCCATTATAGTGCTTAATCTACTTATTGGTTTTACCTTTAATGGAATTGATAATTGGGCTCACATTGGCGGACTTATTGGTGGAATCTTTATAACTATGGCTTTAGGAATTGATAACAAAACTCAAAAGTCAACTAAAATAAATGGGTATATTATTCTATCAATCTATTTAATATTCTTAATATATTTATTAATAAAATAGCAAAAAAATATAATAAGTTTACATATTTTATGTAAACTTATTTATTTGTTAAATTAAATAATGTATAATTATGTTAATATTAAATTAGGTGATGAAACAAAATGAAAATTATAAATATTCAAAAAGTAAATGAATACTATGGAAATTTGAATGATATAAATGCAATGAATGCATTAAAAATGAAAATATATTCAGTAGCAAGTATTGGAGCAACATTATTATTAACTGGTTTAAATTTAAATCATGCCATAAATATTGGATCAGAAGAACTTATTAATAATGGAATATCTGTTATTCTTCCGTTAGCATCAGCCTATACAGGTATATATTTAAATTCCGCATTGCATAAAGCTAAAGAATTAGAAAATACCAGAAAAAACAAAAATGAAGCAATAAATTTAATAGCAAGTGGATCACTAGAAGAACAAAGAAAATTTTTACAAGATAGATATCCAGGACTTTTTGACAGCATCACTAAACCTACTGAAAAGAAAAAAATAAAAATTGTTAATGCTGAAAAATTAAGAGATCATTATAATGAAAAAAGTAAAGAAAACGAGAGTATTGTAAATAAACTTCTTCTTAGTAGTGTTGGAAGTATAGGAATATCACTTTTATTAATGAAATTTAATATGATGAATGCAGCGGCTATTGGTGGAGCAGGATTTAGTGAAATAGGAACAGCTTGTTTATTACCACTTTTATCAACCCTTGCTGGAGTAAAAATAAATTCATCAGTTTATGGTTTAGCTGAATCTGAAAATTTAACAAAAGAGCATAATCGAGTAAATTATTTAATTAAATACGGTAGCGAAACAGAAAAAAGAGCATTCTTACAAAAAAGATATCCTGGATTATATGACAGTATATTAGAAAATTATGAAAATAGTAAAGGAATGAGTAGATAATATGGAAGATAAATATATATTAACATCAGATAATAATGAAAAATATTTAGTGATAAGTAGAACAGTTTATAATGGAATAACTTATTGCTGGATTGGAAAATTAGATGATAGTTCAGAATACTTTTTTGGAAAAATTGTAAATGATGAAGTCGAAATTATAGATGATCCAGAATTAATTAAAATATTAACTCCATTATTAGTAAATAACATATAATTTACTAAGGAGTTTTTTTCTTTAAGGAGGATTTATGTACACAATTTACGATTATCTAAAATATTATGGAGAAATAACAATAGATCAAATAAAATGGAATGTTCAAGATAATTTAATATGTTCACTTTTATCTTATTTGCCGTTTGAATCATTTAATAGAAAATATAATTTATTAGATTTTTATAATTATATTGTTCAAAATAAAGAAATAGCTCTCCAAAATAAATCAAGTCAAAAATCAGTTGATTTATTAAAGAAACTACTTGAATTACCAAGATACAAGGATTTATATATTACAAATTCAGTATATATTTTAAACGATGAAACTCAATTTGGTGCTACTACTTTTTCCATTCAAAAGAACACTATTATATCATATAGAGGATCAGATGATTCCATGATAAGCTGGATTGAAAATTTAAAAATTGCTTATACCTATCCAACTATTACTCACAAGCAAGCCATCAATTATTTGAATAAGATAAAAGGAAACAATATATTCGTTAATGGACATTCCAAAGGTGGTAATTTAGCCATAGTTAGTGCTATGGAATGCAAAAGTAGTATATATAATAAAATTAAAAGAATAGATAATTTTGATGGGCCTGGTTTAAGAAAAGAAGAATTTATGTCCCAAAAATATAAAAAGATATCTTCAAAATTACATAATTTTTTACCAAGTGATTCTTTTGTAGGAAGTTTGCTTTACAATGATAATTATAATTACATTAAATCAAATGGAATGGGAATAAAAGTTCATTATCCCTATTCATGGATTTTATTTGGTGAAGAGTTTATTAAACAAAAATCAAGTTCATTTTCCACAAAATTACATGATATTACTACTAAAGGATTTTCCAAAATAAATCAAAATGATT
>DJSP01000094.1:23805-41182 GCA_002438065.1 Caryophanales bacterium UBA6331
AAATAAATCAAAATGATTTGCAAAAAACTTTTGATGCTATTATAAATTATCTAATAGATAATAAAAAAGCCAAATTAAATTTTAAAGAAGTTTATAATATAATTTTAAATATTAAAGATATTGACAAAACTACCAAAGATTATTTTATTAAGATTTTAACAATCCTAGGAAATGAATTAATAAGTCCAAAAAAGAAAAGCAACAAAACTTGAATTTAATAAGTTAAATTACTTTTCTTTTTTAATTTATTTTTCTGTAAAGTCCTATCGCTTTACCTAAAATAGTACAATTAGGTAGAATAATAGGTGCCATTGTATCATTTTCTGGTTGTAATCTAATATGTTCATCTTCTTTATAATATCTTTTTAATGTTACTTCATTTTCTTCGGTCATAGCAACAACTATTTCACCATTTCTAGCAACTCTTTGTTTTTGTACGATAACAATATCTCCATCCAAGATACCAGCATTTATCATACTTTCACCTGATACTTTAAGAGTAAAAATAGTCTCTTTAGGTGGTACTAATTCAACTGGTAATGAAAAATATTCATTCGGATTTTCAATAGCTTCAATTGGAGTTCCTGCTGTAACTTTTCCTAATAATGGTACCTTAACAACTTCTTCATTTTTAGGAACATATTCATTTTCACATAAAACCTCAATAGTTCTAAATTTTCCTTTACCTTTTCTAATAAATCCTTTGCCTTCTAACTGAGATAAGTGAGAATGAACTGTCGCTGGACTAGAAAGGTTTAATCCTTGACATATTTCTCTAACGGTTGGTGCATATCCATGACTAACTACATATTTCTTTATATATTGAAGTACAACTTTTTGTTTTTTAGTTAAATTTTTTTCGTCCATAATTCCTCCTTACACGTGTATATTAACATATACAAAATAAAAAGTCAAACAATTGTTTAAAAAATATTGACAAATACATTTGTTTGGTTTATATTAATATTGTTGGAAGGAGTGGTAGTAATGACTAACACATTAAAAGAATATAAAGGATTAATTATTTTTTATCTAATCGTATTAATAATTATTGTTGCAATTGGTTTTCGGAGTAAACAAATAGATAATTACTCTAAAAACCTTAATATTATTACCACAATTGCTTAAAGTATGATATAATCATTAACGAAGTTGGTGATATAAATGAATTATCCAAACATGGCAGATGCCAGAAAAAGAGGAAAAGAAGAAGTAAAATATTTATATGAAAATCGTAATTATAATGAAGTATTTAAAGGCAAAAAATATTTTATTAAAACTTATGGTTGTCAAATGAACGTTCACGATAGTGAAGAAATAAAAAAGATATTAGAAAATTTAGGCTATATCGAAATAGAAGATTATGAACAAGCTGATTTAATTATTTTAAATACATGTGCCATAAGAGAAAATGCTCATGATAAAGTATTTGGTTTCTTAGGAAGATGTAAACATTTGAAGAAAACTAATAAAGATTTAATTATCGGTCTTTGTGGATGTATGGCTCAAGAAGAAAATGTTGTAAAAGAAATAAGAGAAAAACATAAATATATTGATATAGTATTTGGTACTCATAATATGAATGAATTGCCTGATATGTTAATGAATTTCTATGGTAAACAATCAATTAATGTTTATAGTAAAGAAGGAGACGTAATTGAGTTTGGAAATCTATATAAAAGAGATTCTAAAATAACAGCATGGGTAAACATTATGTATGGTTGTGATAAATTTTGTACTTATTGTATAGTTCCTTATACTAGAGGAAAACAAAGAAGTCGTAAATCAGAAGATATTCTAAAAGAGGTTAAAGAATTAAAAGAACAAGGATATAAAGAAATAACTTTATTAGGTCAAAATGTAAATGCTTATGGTAAAGACCTAGAAGGCGAAATTGAATTTAGTAAACTACTTGAAAAGGTAAGCGATACTGGAATCGAAAGAATTAGATTTGTAACATCTCATCCATGGGATTTTACTGATGAAATGATAGATGTTATTGCATCAAGAGAAAATATTATGCCTTATATACACTTGCCATTACAAAGTGGATCAAATAAAATTTTAAAACTAATGGGAAGAAGATACACTAAAGAAGAATACTTAGAACTATTTAATAAAATTCGTAACAAGGTTAAAAATGCCTCAATAACTACTGATATTATTGTCGCCTTTCCGGGAGAAACAGAGGAAGACTTTAATGATACATTAGATGTAGTTAATACTTGTAAATATGATGGGGCATTTACCTTTATCTATTCTCCTAGAGAAAATACTCCTGCTGCTAAGATGAAAAATGATTTAACAGAAGAAGAAAAAGAAGATAGATTACATCGTTTAAATGAAATAGTTAATAAATATTCTAAAGAAAGCAACGAAAGAATGCTTAACACCATTCAAAAAGTATTAGTTACTAGTGTATCTGAAAAAGATAATAACAAAGTATGTGGATATACTGAAAACATGAAATTAGTTAATGTTTCTGCTCCAGTAGATACTATCGGACAAATTATAAATGTTAAAATAACAGATGCTAAAAGTTTTAGTTTAGATGGCGAAATAATAGAAAACTAAATTAAAACTTTCCATGCTGGAATAGCTCAATTAGGTAGAGCAACTGAATCGTAATCAGTAGGTTGGAGGTTCGATTCCTCTTTCTAGCACCATATTAATAATAGAATTGCCTTAAAATAAGGCTTTTTTAAATTTTTATAGTCCATATATTATAGTAATTTCCACACAGTCTATGGTAATTTCATAGAAACTATCTACTGTTTATATTTTTAGATAACTAAATTCATGATATAATAAAATTACCTAAATAAAAGGAGAAAATAGATTTATGAACAATTACGAAAACACTTATTTTCATGGATTAGCAGGAAATATAGTAGTTTACAATCCTCAAACTATTATTAATCTTGCATTAAAACAATTAGACCTAATTCTAAAAACAAAAGGAATATATTCTCGAAATAAACTAAAAGATTTAAATATCGATTATTTTAATCATAAAGGTATTTATAATGGTAATGATTATATTTCAATAACAACACCCATATTTGATTTAAAAGAATATGAATGCAAAAATGAAGGCTTTGAATCATCATATCTAAAATATACAAATAACACTATTTCTATAGTAATATCTAAAAATATTAAAAAAACATGTGAATTTAGAAAAGGTAATTTTGATTTTCTTCCAGGTGAAAGACAAGTAAAAGATAAAATAAGTATCGAAAATTTTATTGCCATCAAAGTATCATTTGAAAATGAATTTTTAACAAATGTTGTAGCAGAAATAGTTAGAGAAATTTTAAAACAAAATCATATTGATTTACCAATAATAGACAAAAACCTTATTGAAATAAAAAATAAACATAGATAATTATATTTAATAAATTAATATGACAAATAATACTTCCAAACATACATTTTGTATTTGCTCAGGTTCAGTTTTGTTAATTAATATGGGGAAAATTATATATGATTCTATAAAAATGTCAAATTATACCAAAAAAATTAGTGACAAATTTCAAGACATAAATTTAGAAAAATGATAAAATAACATTATTAAATTTAAATGAATTCAGCTTTGCAAATGAGAAAGATTTTTGCAGTGATAAAATGAAAGAATATATTAATCATGAAAATGATGAAGATAAATATGAAGAAACCTTAAAAATTCAAAATGCACGTTCAAATTTAAAAATATATAAAAAATAAGCATATCGCTTAGGTACTAATTTGCCTCCTATAGAAATATCATCAAATAACTATCAAATATATTTTGACTCACTTTACGATTTATTGATTAATAAGAATGACATAAATGAATTTTACGATATAACATCAAGATTATTACGCATAACATTGTCTAATAGCTTAATTAATAATTCTTCAAGCATAACTATAAAAAATTTCGTTGATAATCTTAAATATATGGGAAAAAATATAATTTTTTTCAAATTTACAAGTAGAAATATTAAATAAAGTTAGAAGTGTCAAAATCATAAAATTACAAAGATAATTATTTTTAATTAAAATAATTACTTTTCTTTAAAATATAAAGTATTTGATTAAAGTTCATTAATTAGAATAAAGCAATTTATTTTGTATTTAACTAATTTAATTATCTTTTTTAATATTAAATAAAAATAGACTTACTTAAGTCTATTTTTATAATCGGTAAGTTTTTCCTTGAGCATCCTTATTTGCTATTTTTCTATAATCATCAATTTGTTCTAATATATTTCCAATATATTCCTTAATACTTTCCAATTTTTCCATTTTTTCTTGCGTATCCTCACTCATATTTTCTAATTCTTCTAAATCCTCTACATTATAAATATTATCATCGCTTAAAATATTATTACTAAAGAAATCTATCCATTTTTTAAGTTTTATAATATCTTCATCATTTAAAAATAATAATCCAACTTTAAAAGAACAAATTATAGAATTAAAATCTACATCATCTATTAATTCGCCATCATAAATATTAAAATCATCAATTAAGGCGAAATCTAATAAATTTTTTAAATCCATTTTTGCATTTTCCATCCCAAATTTAGAAAAAATATAACTTTCAAACACACTATATTTAGAATCAATTCTAAGATTATCCCAAAAAGAACAATTAGTAACAATAAAATCATTATCTATCATTTCATTTTCAATTAGCGGAGCTACAAAACAATATAAATACTTTCTTTTAACAACGTTAACGTCATCACTTTCATTTAAAAATAACATATTCATTTTATGATATTCATGAGCTAAATTATAATTCATAACTCTTATATAATCTAAACCATCATCTTTATTAGATTCAAATATTTTTAAATCCTCATCCAAATTATCCGCAACAAATTGATTATCTCCCATTAATATCATTTTAATTTTTTCATACATTCTATAGTAACTCAACAAATTTTCATCGTCATAATCACATATTGCATAAATTGGGCTTGGCTCAAAATCATACATTGTAAGAGACTCAACATATTCCAAGCATCCACTTAAACGTTCATAACTATTTCCAAAAGAACTATATAAATTATTTTCACTTGCAATTAATATTTTAAGCATATACTTATATTTATTATACAAATTATTATTTTCATTATCTTCTAATTCACTCAATTTCCCATATATTATATAAATCTTTTTATCAAGATCTAAAATATTATAAATTATATCTATATCTTTTTTATTCATGTTTAACCACCCTTACAAATAGAGTAGCATAAAATATTAAAAAATCAAACAAAAAAAGAACGAATTTCTTCGTTCCTACTATCTGTTATAGAATTCAACTATTAATGATTCATTAACATCAGCGTTAAGTTCACTTCTTTCTGGATATCTAACATAAGTTCCAGTCATCTTATTAGCATCAAATTCAACAAATTTAGCTCTAGCAGCAACATTTTCTAAAGCTTGTTTCATTGCTGGATGATTTAAAGATTTTTCCTTAACACTAATTACATCACCAGGTTTAACTGTATAAGAAGGAATATTAACACTCTTTCCATTTACAGTAATATGACCATGGTTAACAAGTTGTCTAGCACCTCTTCTTGTGTTAGCAAGACCCATACGATAAACAATATTATCTAATCTACTTTCAAGTAATTTAAGTAAATTTTCACCATGAATACCACTCATCTTACCAGCTCTTTCAAAAGTACGAGCAAATTGTTTTTCACTTAATCCATACATAAATCTTAATTTTTGTTTTTCTTCTAATTGGATTCCATATTCGCTAGATTTTTTTCTTCTACTTGTTCCATGAATTCCAGGAGCATAAGGTCTTTTAGCAAGTTCCTTACCATTTTCTAAAACAGAAAATCCTAATCTACGAGATTTCTTATAAACAGAACCAGTATATCTTGACATATTTAGTTCTCCTTTCTATATATTTGATAAGAGTTATTTATACTTATTAACTATCTAACAGTTTACTATCTTTTTCCCTTAGGCAGTTTAAGTTACTAAAGTTATTTCAAATAAACAATTAAATATAAGCATATACCTGCCTCAAATCACTCACTATTATAACATAATTATTCTAATTGTCAAATTAATTCTTTTATGCTATCATTAAAAAGAATAGAGAGGTTGCCATGACAAGATTAAAAGATCATTTTTTAATAAGAAATTATGAAGATGCTAAATCATATGAAGATGCAATTATATCTGGTAGAAACTATCGTTTTACCATATTAAGCGAAGTTTTAATTAGACTAGAATATTCTCCTGAAGGAAAATTTGAAAATAGACCTACTGAGTTTGCGTCATTTAGAAAATTCAATCCTCCCAAATTCTTCATTAAAAATGAAAAAGAATATTTAACTATCTCAACCAATTACTTTAAATTAGAGTATCAAAAAGAAAAACCATTTTACGGAACTAAATTAGCACCAGATATAAACTTAAGAGTAAATTTAAATAACACTGATAAAATATGGTATTTTGGTGCCCCTGAAGCTAGAAACTTTAAAGGAACAACTTATTCTTTAGACAATGCTGAAGGTAGTATTTCCTTTGAAAAAGGACTTTATTCTACTGACGGCTTTGCTTCTATCGATGATAGTAAATCTCTAATTCTTAATGAAGATGGCTCTTTAATAAAAAGAGAAGATCAAAGAATAGATACCTACTTATTTTTATACCGTAAAGATTTTGGCTTTTGCTTAAGAGACTATTTCAAATTAACAGGTAAACCTCCATTAATTCCTAGATATGCCTTAGGTAACTGGTGGAATAAGAATGTGGCTTATACCGACAAACAAATTGAAGAACTTATAGAAAACTTTAAATTTCATAATATTCCTCTATCAGTTTTACTATTAAATAAAAACTGGCATATCATGTATGATGGAACATCTGCTGGTTTTACATTTAATTACAATTTAATTGATAATCCTAAAGAATTAATCGATAATTTACATAACAAACATATTCATATCGGTTTAAATATTAATCCCATGGAAGGCATATCTCCTGATGAAATAGCTTATTCTAGATTTAAACAAGAATCAAAATATGAAGGAGAAGGAATTATTCCTTTTAATGTTTATAATCCTGATATGTTAAATGCTTACTTTGATGAACTAATCAAACCACTTTATGATTTTGGAACTGATTTTTTCTGGATTGATTATAATAACCCTAAAAATATAAGTATTCTTAGAACTTTAAATCGTTATCACACTGATGACTTTAAAAGATTCTATAATAAAAGACCAATGATTCTTTCTCGTAATGGATTAATAGCATCTCATAAATATCCAATTCTTTATAGTGGCGAAACAATTGTAAGTTGGAAAAATCTAAATTTAATACCAGAATTCAATTCTAAATCTTCAAATATTGGTCTTAGTTTTTGGTCACACGATATAGGTGGCTATAAACTAGGTATTGAAGATCCTGAACTATATATGCGTTTTGTTCAATTAGGTGCATATTCTCCAATATTAAGATTTTCCTCAGATTCTTCTCATTATTATAAAAGAGAACCATGGTTATGGGATGTTAAAACCTATCTTATAGTTAAAGATTATTTAAACTTAAGACATCGTTTAATTCCTTATATATATACTGAAAGTTACAAATATAGTCAAACTGGTTTACCATTAATTCAACCAATTTATTATCGTTATCCTGAAATATATGATGAACTAGATTATAAAAATGAATACTATTTTGGTAGTGAATTATTTATATCTCCAATTACAACTAAAAAGAACATTATCATGAATAGAACTGTTCAAAGAATATTTTTACCTAATGGAATATGGTATGATTTTAAAACTGGTAAAAAATTTATGGGAGGAAAACGTTATGTAACATTCTATGAAGATGAAGATTATCCCGTATTTGCTAAAAGAGGAACTATTATCCCTCTAGCGATATTAGATGAAAAAAATCTAAATGATACATCTAATCCCAAAGATTTAGAAATTCAAATATTCCCAGGACAAAGTAATACTTACAAACTTTATGAAGATGATGGAACAACACTTGAATATGAAAAAGGAGCTTATTTAATAACTGATATAGATTATAATTATCAATTAAATAATTATACTGTAATAATTAGACCAACAAGTGGTACATCTAAAGTAGTTATGCCAACAAGAAACTATAAAATAAGATTTAGAAATGTTCGTAAACCAAGTGATGTTTTAGTCTATATTGGTCAAGAAAAACAAGATAATTTTGAATATTCTATAGAAGAAAATGACTTTTTAGTAACTATTCCAAATGTACCAACTGATACTCAATTATCAGTAAATTGCAAAGGAAAAGATATCGAAATAGAAGCTGAAAGAATTATTAATGAAGATTTAGATTCTATTTTATCTGATTTACAAATAGATACAATTTTAAAAGAAGAAGTTGCTAAAGTATTATTTAGCAATGAAGAAATAAGAAAGAAAAGAATTAGTATCCGTAAATTAAGAAGAAAAGGACTAAATCCAAAATACGTTACAATGTTCTTAAAATTACTTGAATATATGGCAGAATTATAAAAAATAATATATAATCATAGAAGAAGGTGAACAATATGAAACAAAACAAATTTATTGTACCAATTATTTTAATAATTATATTAACTATCGTAATATTTATCGGTTTAACATATGCATATTTTGATTTAACTATAAAAGCAGAAGAATCATCTACCATGACTATTGGAGGCGCTGAAATATCTGCAAACTTTGTATCAACTAATGCTATAACTATTGAAGAAGCTCTTCCAAATGATGATAGTCCTATAGGCTATAAAGATTTTTCTATAACAACTAAAAACACTTCTAATAATTCTTATAAATTATATCTAAAAACAATTATTTATTATAATACATTCACAGATACTGAAAATGATGGTGTTCTCTATTATGATATTTATAGCGGTACAAATCATGATACAGTTGTTCAAACTAAAACATTATTTCCAACGATTTCAAAAGGTAAAGCCATATTAAAAGAATTAACAATACCCGCTAAAACAAATGAAACCACCGAGTATCGTTTAAATTTATACTTTCCAGAATCAGATAAAGTTCAAAATAAAAACGGAAGACTTATTATAAATGCTCAGATTACAGTTGAAAGTAATAATGAAACATCAACAACAGTTCCTACATTACCATATCAAGTTCCATTAGCCTCTTATTTAAGTATAAATTCATTATCAGAATCATTTAATAATTCAAATGGTTTAGAAATAGATGACACAGATGATAAAAATATAAGATATGTAGGAGCAACACCTAAAAACTATATTAAATTTAATAATGAAACATGGAGAATAATCGGCGTATTTAACGATATTACAACTATAGATGAAGACGGAACTGAAAAAAAAGAATCATTAGTAAAAATAGTTAGAGATGAATCATTAGGCTCATATTCCTGGGACTCATCAGCATCAAAAATAAATGATGGATATGGAATAAATGAATGGAGTCAAGCCGATTTAATGACTGAATTAAATAATGATTATATAAATACAAGTAAAACAAGTGGAACAACATCATGGTATAATGGCCAAAATAATTCCAAAAAAGGAACATATGATTATAGTAATAATATAAAAAGTGCTGTCATAGATAAAATTGCAAACGTAAGATGGAATCTAGGTGGAAGTGGATATGAAGATTTAAGTAATTCAGCATTAAATTATTATAAAAAAGAGAGAGGTATGTTTAGTGTAATTGCAATAAATCCATCAGACGGACTTACAAGAACTAACTACTGGGATGGAAAAATCGCATTAATGTATCCAAGTGACTATGGCTATGCATCAACAGATACATCATGTAGAAGCAATATGTTTCCTCAAACAAGTGATATTTATTATTGTAAAAATAATAATTGGTTACATAAAACATCAAAATATTGGTTGCTATCACCTTGCCATGATTTTTCTAATACTATATACTTTGCTGATGATGAAGGTTTTGTAACTAGTGCGGCAGCATCAGGCACTAAAGAAATTTTTCCAACACTTTTCTTAAAATCTGATATCAAGATAACTGGCGGTACCGGCGAAGAATCAAATCCTTATAAAATCGATTAGTCATATTAATAAAAATAAGATTTTAAGCAGATCTTATTTTTATTTTGCAAATTTTTAAGAAACTTGAATAAAAAATAAGTAAATTGTAATCTCACGTGTAATAAATATATATAGAGGAGGATAAATATTTCCTCCTTTTAGAAAGGAATAAAATTTATGGTAAAATTAAAAACAATTTATGATTTAGAAAAAATAAATTATAATCTTAAATTAATTAATACAACTAATTATTTAAAGAGTAATAATGATTTTCAGTTACCAATAATTAATGAAGAAATATTTAAATATTTATTTATTAAATATAATTTATATTTTAAAACTATTATATCTAAAATATTTAATATTAAATCTAATAATATTATTAATTCTTATGTTATTACCGATAATAACTTTAATTATATGAGATACGAATTAAATAAACCAGTAATTGATATATTTATAAATCTTTCCAATATAAATAATAAATATAATACTAAATTATTAACTAGTAGTAATTCATATATTTTTCGTTTTGAATTAAATAAATATTTAACATTAAATAATGTAAAAATTGGCTATACTTCTATCGTATTACAAACTTACGAAGAAAATAATAATTATTTAATTGAAAAATGTGTTTATAGTGATTATCAAACAGGAAATATTATTAAAAATACCCCTTTAACTACTTATGTATCTTTAAATAAATTAAATAATGATAATAATTGGTTATCAAAAGCATTAAAACTATTAACATCAATAAGTATTAGCTATTCATATCAATTAGCTGGTAATGATGAAATATTATTAAGCGTTGTTAAATTAATAGAAAATTACTCAAATAAATCAATGAATTTACTCATGTTAGATGACAATGTTACGTATATTAACTACTAATAATATTGAGAATAAGAAAAAAATAAATTAGAAAGAAGGATAAAATGAATTATTATGAAGAAATAAAAAATAAAATAATCGATAATGAAATATATTGTAAAGCAAAAGATTATTCAAAAGAAAGAAATACTGTAAATAGTTATTTTGAAATAGGAAGATTATTAACTGAAGCAGGTGGTAAATATGGCGATAATATTATTGACGAATATTCTAAAAGATTAGTTATAGAAGTAGGCAAAAAATATAATCGCCGTACATTATTTAGAATGAAACAGTTTTACAAAGTATTTAGTGACGAAAAAGTGTCGACACTGTCGACACAATTGACTTGGAGTCATTATTTGTTATTATTACCATTAAATAGTTATGATGAAATAATTTATTATATAGATATATCAAAACATCAAAATTTTACATAAAGACAATTAGAAGTAAAAATTAAATCAAAAGAATATGAAAGGCTTAGTGAAAGTGCTAAAACAAAACTTATAGCAAATATAAAGCCACTATTATCATATTTAGCAAAAAATCCAATATTAATTAAAACCACAAATAAATATACCGAAATATCTGAAAAGATTTTACAACATATCATATTGGTAAATATGGCGATAATATTATTGATGAATATATTAAAAAGTTAATAAAAGAACTATCAAAAGGATATAGCAAAAGAAATTTGTGACTTATGTTAAGATATTTTGAGTTTAATGAAAAATGCAGACAGTGTCTGCACAATTAACATAGAGTCATTATTGAGAATTATTATGAAGAAATAAAAAATATAATTCAAGAACTTTAAGAAAAATTAGACAGTTTTATAAAAAATTTAGTATTGAGAAATGTTCGACAGTGTCGACCAAATTGGGATAGAGTCACTACACCGAATTATTAGATTAATCAAATTAAAAAATATTGTAAATTAGAAATAATTAAACAATTTATTTATTAATTGAAAAAGATGCGATATTGTCGCACTAATTAAGTTGGAGCAAATATGTTAGATAAAAAAGTGTCCCCACTGGGGACACAATTGACATAAATAATTATTAAATATTATCTGGAATAAGTACACTTAAATAATTAATAATATCTTGTTTACTATATTTATTATCACTCTTTAAGTAATTAAGCCCAACCATTGAAACAGCACCTAAATAAAAATTAACAATTACATTAGCTGGAACACTTTTTCTATCGATGTTACTAATATTTAATCTCTTATTAATATCTTTAATGGTGGTATCCAATATTATATCAACAACTAAACTATTTCTATTACTTAAAATTATTGAGTAATAGATTTTTTTATGTTCTTCTAAATGATCGAGTAGCAATCTAATTAATTCCATATAGTATTCTTTTGTACTAACAATATATTTATTTTCATCTAACTTATCAAACAGTTCTTTCTTTAAAGTATTAAGTAAATCAACAAATAAATCATATTTATCATTATAATGAGAATAAAATGTTGATCTATTAATCATACTTAGACTGCATAAATCTGCAACCTTTATATCTTCAAAAGCCTTAGTTTCCATTTCCTTTAAAAGAACTTCATATAACAACTTTTTAGTCTTAGTAATTCTTAAATCTTCTTTTTTTTCCATTTAAATCACCACATTAATAATACATCAGTTTAATAAAAATTAAAAGTAAAACAACAAAAGTCTATTATTTATTAATACATAATAGTTAAAATGTTGTTTATCATACAAAAAATTAAACATGTTGGTGAACATTTTAGCCTAAAAGTATATTATTATTAACTGGAGGGAAAAATGAAAAAAATAAGTAAATTTATAATTAATAATAAAACAAAAGTGTTAATTATATCATGTATCCTTTTAGTTCTATCATTTATCGGTATGAAGCTAACTACAATTAATTATAACATCTTAGTTTACCTACCAAGTGAAATTGATACTATTAAAGGACAAGATATCTTAACCGATGAATTTAATATGGGTTCTTATTCCATAGTAGTTGCCGAAAACTTATCTCCTAAAGAAATATTGAACTTAAAAGATAAAATTACTAAAGTTGAAGGAGTAAATGAAGTTTTAAGTATCTATGATGTATTAGGAACTAACATACCAATTGACATTTTACCATCAGAAATTAAAGATAAAATTCATCAAGGCAATACTGACTTAATGTTTATAACTTTCAAGTATTCAACAAGTGATGAAAGAACCATTCATGCCGTAGAAGAAATAAGAAACATCACAGATCATAAATTAATGCAAGGTGGTATGAGTTCAATGGTACTTGATACAATGAACTTATCTAATGAAGAAATAACTGTATATGTAATAATTGCTGTTGTTCTTTGCTTAATAGTTCTTGAGTTATCCCTTGATTCATATGTTGTACCAATTCTTTTACTAGCTAACATAGGAATGGCTATTATGTTCAACTTTGGTACCAATGTATTTTTAGGAGATATCTCATACATAACCAAAGCTTTAGTTGCAGTTTTACAATTAGGTGTAACAACCGACTACTCAATATTCTTATATCATGCTTATGAAGATAAAAAAGAAAAAATGAGTAAAGAAAAAGCTATGGAAGAAGCTATCTCTGAAACATTTACATCAGTAGTAGGTTCATCATTAACAACAATTGCTGGTTTCCTAGTGTTATGTACAATGAAATTAACATTAGGTACTGACTTAGGAATAGTTATGGCTAAAGGTGTATTACTAGGAATTATCTCAGTACTTACCATCTTCCCAAGTTTATTACTATTCTTTGATAAACAAGTAACAAAAACAAAACATAAAAAATTAATGCCAAACTTTAATAAAATAAATACATTTATTGTAAATCATAATAAAGCATTCTTTGTAATATTCATTATTCTTTTAATACCTCTTTACTTAGCTAATAATAAAGTAGAAGTATATTATAAGTTAGATAGATCACTTCCTAGTTATTTAGAAAGTGTTAAAACAAATGAATTATTAAAAGAAAAATATAATATAGTTAGTCCTCAAATCATCTTAGTAGATAAAAATCTAAAAACAGATGACTTAACACATCTAACTAATGAATTATCATCATTAAAAGGAATTGACTTAACCTTATCAACAACCAAATTAGCAGAATATGGTCTATCAGATAACATGATTAACTTATTTGATAGTGATAAATATAACTTAATATTAATAAATTCTGAATTCGATGTTGCAACCAATGAATTAAATAATCAAATAGAAGAAATAAATAAAATAGTTAAGAAATATGATCAAAATGGAATAGTTGCTGGAGAAGGAGCCTTAATGAAGGACTTAGTAACTATTTGCGATACAGATTTTAAGAATGTTAACTATTCATCTATACTATGTATTTTCTTAATCCTATTTATCATATTAAAGAATTTCTCTTTACCATTCTTACTAATAATTGCTATTGAAGGAGCTATCTTTGCTAACATGAGTATTTCATACTTTACAGGTAGTGTTCTACCATTTATTGCTCCAATCGTTTTAGGAACAATCCAATTAGGCGCAACAATTGATTATGCTATTTTAATAACCACAACATATGTAAATAATCGTAAAACTAATAAGAGTAAAAAAGAATGTATGATAAATACTTTAAATTACTGTGGATATTCAGTTCTAGTAAGTGCTGCTTGTTTCTTTGCTGCCACATTTGGAGTAGGAGTATATTCTAAAATTGAAATGATTGGTTCAATTTGTAACTTAATAAGTAGAGGAGCCTTAATAAGTATGCTATTTGTTTTAACTATATTACCATCAATTCTACTTATATTTGATAAATTAATAAATAAAACTAATATGAAAGGAAATAAAATGAAAAAATTAAATTTAGCTGCATTAACAATTGCTGTGTTTTGTCCCTTATGTGTTTTTGCGAATACTAAAAATGAAACTGTTTATTCTAAAATAGATGAAAACGGTAATGTTATAAGTACAACTGTTAATGAACAAATAAAAAATACTAAAAAATTAGATACCATCGAAGATTATACTGAATTAGAAGATATTTTAAATATCTCATCAAACGATGAAATAACTAAATTAAATAAAAATATAACAATTAATGCCTTAGGAAAAGATATATTTTATCAAGGAACTAGCAAAAAATCTTTACCTATCGGAGTTAATATTAAATATTACCTAGATGGAAAAGAAGAATCTTTAGATAACATTTTAGGTAAATCAGGTAAAATTAAAATATTAATTAATTTTACTAATAATGAGAAACATAATGCTTTAGTTAATGGCAAACAAGAAACTATGTATACACCATTCTTAGTAACAATGGGAACTATGCTTGATAGTAATGCTACAAATATTAAAATTAATAATGGAAAAGTAATTGCTAGTGGAAATAAAAATATGGTTGTCGGTATCTCTTCGCCATACTTAAATAAAAGCTTAAATATAAGTGAATTATCTACTTTAAATACATTAACACTATCATATGAAACTGATAACTTTAAATTACCAACAATGTACTTTGTTGCAACTAATAAATTACTTGCTAATGCTGACCTATCTGTTTTTAATAAATTAGATGGTTTAAACTTTAAAGTAGATGAATTACAAACAAATATGAATAAGATTGATGCTAGTGCTAGTGACCTATCTAAAGGAATTAATAAATTAAAAAATTCTTTATCATCATCAATTAATAATTTAAAAAATAATAATGAAGATGCTTTAGATGAAAATATTTTTGCTGGTATTAGAACTCAAACTATGCAAACTGTTCAAAATACTTTTACTAATGATTATAAAAAGAAATTAAGTGAAAGTGCTTGGATTAAAGTAGAAGAAAACTTAAAAAATTCAAATGATACATACGTTACTGATTTAGCAACTAAAACTGTATCAAAAATATTATTATCTTATTTAGGCAGTGAAGAAGCTTTAAATAACTATATGTTATGTGTAAGTGGTAACATGGAATCTTGTGCATATCTAACTCAAAATAATTATGATATCGATAAAATAAATGCCTTTGCATTAACTTTAAAACAAGAAATAACATCACTTGCTTCAAACACAACTAATTATATTGCTGAAAACGTTTCTAAAAGTGTAGCATCAACAGTTGCCGAAGAAACAGCTATAAGTACTGCTGAATCAATAGTTAACACTTTAGCTCCAACCTTATCTAATCAAGTTAAAAATGAATCAATTAAATCATTTACTTCATCATTAAATACATTGTATACAAACATTGATTACATCGATTCAAATATGAATACACTATCAACTGGAATTACAACATTTAACAAAGAAGGTATTGAAGAAATATCAGCATTAGTTAATGGTCCAATTGCCTCATCTACAGCTAGAGTAGAAGCATTAAGTAAACTTGCTGCGGGCTATACATCATATGCATCAAAAGGTACTAGCATAAATGATGAAACTAAGTTTATAATAGTGTTAGATGGTAAAGAAAAACAAGAAGAAAAAACAAACGTAACTGAAGAGACATCTAAAACAAATTTATGGACAAGAATTAAAAACTTGTTCAAATAAAAAAGCAAAGAAAGAGGTAAAAAATGTTAAACAAATTAAACAAGTATTTAAACTCAGGAATAATACTAACAATCGTATTCTTATTAGTAGGAGGTATCCTAATAGTCAAACCAGATATATCATTTAATATTATATCTTATCTAATTGGAGTATCTCTTGTAGTATCAGGTATTTATCTATTTATTATTGATTCTAAAACAAACAATATCTTTATTAACGTATTTCTATATGCAATTCTTTTAACTTTAATAGGTATATTAATAATTTTAAATCCAGTTACATTAAAAGTTATATTACCAATATTCTTAGGACTATGGTTCTTAATATCAGGTATCTTTAAAATTAGATTAGATATTTATATGAGAAATGAACCATATTTTATCTTATCATTAATAACTAATATTATTACTGTAATATGTGGTGTTATCTTATTAATTAACCCAGTAGAAAGTATAAGTGCTATTACAATAAGTTTAGGAATTATAATAGTTATTTCAAGTATTTCATCTTTAATAGATATTATTATCTTTAAAAAGAATATTAATAGTGTAGTTAAATACTTAAAAGAAGAATACAATAGATTTAGTAATTATATTTAGAAGGTGGCTTTAAAAGGGCTGCTTTTTTTGTTGATTAGTTAAAGTAATTATGCCAGTATAATCAATTATCCAAAATGCAATGAAGAAGAAAATACTAATAATTATACTAATGATCAATCAGTACCATTAAAAATTAAATCTTTAAGAAAAGATTTCACAAAGTAGTCTTAATAAAAGACTATTTTTTATTATATAATAGGAATTTCATGTTTAAGCTGGTATAAATAAAGAAACGCGAAAATACGTCATATAGTGACGCTTTTTCGTTTGAATTATAGTTTGAC
>DJSP01000032.1 GCA_002438065.1 Caryophanales bacterium UBA6331
TCTGGGCTGTGAATAGTAACACATTTGAAAAACTTTATTTCTACAAATATTTATTCAGAACAATACTCACTTATTTTTCACTTTAAACATTGCGTATCAAATATGACATTCTAAATAACACTAGACTTTAATTAAAATTAATTAACATTTAATAACTATTAAAAGTATCTACAAATTAATTTATCTATAAATATTTATAAAAAGAATACAACTAAAATTATAATATAAATTTAATAATAACTTTGTTATAATCTATTTGAGGTGACCAAAATTGAAAATAAACATACAAAAAAATCCCTATATTTTAAATAATAAAGACTTTAGAACAATCCAAATTCATGTAATGTTTCCTATAAAAATCAAAAAAGAAAATTTAGCATACATTAATATTCTTCCTAACATGTTACAATTCATGAATAATAAATATCCTTCCGAAGATAAATTCTTACTTGCTAATAAAAAATTATATATTTTAAATAATCAATGTGGATACTCTAGAATTGGATTAAATGGATTCTTTACATTTGATATGATTATTCCAGATACTAATTCTCTTAAAGAAAATTTATTAGAAAAACAATTTAGCTTATTTAGTGAAATGATTTATAATCCTTTAATAGAAAATGATTGTTTTACTTCATTTGAACTAGAAAAAGAAAAGAAAAATATCCTTTTTGATATTGATAATTCATTAAAAAATATTGGTACATATCAAAATTTAAGACTTAAAGAAATCATTGATGAAGATAATATATTATCATTAAATCTTACTAGAAATACTGATTTAATTGAAAAAGTAACACCTAGTAATTTATATTAATATTATAAAAAAATTATTATTGATAATTCCCCTATCATATTTGTAATGGGTAATGTTGATGAAAATAAAATAAATAAATTATGTAATAAATATTTATATAAGAATTTTAAAAATAAAGAAATTAACATTAAGCTTGATCATTTTATGAATACAAGAGATAAAATTTTAGAAGTCACAGAAAATAGTTCTTTTAACAATTCATGTTTATCTATTGTATATAAAGTAAAGGATGCAAATGAATTTGACTATATTTATTTAAATTATGTAAGAGACATATTAACATCTATTTCTTTAGGATTACTTAGTAAAACCTTAAGAGAAGATTTAGAAATTGTTTATTCAGTAAAAGTACAACCATATTCTCGTTATGGATTATTAGAAATTAAAGCATTTATTAATAAAAATAATATGGAACTTGCCAAAAATAAAATTATAGAAATAGTTGATAGTTTAAAAAATCCTGAAGTATTTAAAGATGAATTAAATAATTTAATTGAAAGGCAAAGATTAGATGTTATTGAAAAGAAAGATAATAAATTTATTATTTTTGATGACTACATTTCTAGTACTTTAAATATAGATGACACACTTGAAGAATACTATGAAAAATATAAATATATTAGTTGTGAAGATATAAGTAATTTCGTAAATAGATTAGTACTAGATACAATATATTTTTTAAAGGAGAAAGATCATGAATAATATAGAAACAGTTACTTTAGATAATGGTTTAAGAATATTTTTATATAAAAATGAAAGAAGACATAAAACATTTTTTACTTATATAACTTTAGGTGGAGGCCAAAGAAAAAACTTTATTCTTGATGGAACTAAATATCATTTAAATGATGGTATTGCTCACATATTAGAACATTATATAGTTGAATGTAATAATAATGGGAATTTTATAAAAAAATTAGGTAAAATGCAGATGGGTGCGAACGCTGAAACAAGTGATAGATATACCGAATACTACTTTCAAGCAGTTGAAAATATTGACATTGGAATTAAAACAATCCTTGATGCAGTCAATAATGTTAAGTTTAACGAAAAAAATCTTAATAAATTAAAAAACCTATTATTCAAGAAATAAGAAATAGAATGGATAATAAATTTTATCATTTAAATAAAATGGTTATGAATGATGTATTTGGTGAAGAAAATTATATTGATGTTGGTGGAAATATTGATGATATAGAAAATGCTACTATAGAAGAACTTGAGGTGCTTTACAATGCTTGTTATAAACCAGATAATCAAATTATAGTAATTGCTGGTAATTTTAATAAAGAAAATGTTATTAATATCATAAAAGACTATTTTATGAATTTAAAAAAAGAGAATCATCATGTTGAAATAATTAAAAATAATTATGTAGATTCTGTATTAAAGAAAAAAGATGTATTAAAGTTTCCAACTCCTAAAGAATATAGAGAAATTGCGTTTAAAGTTAACTGTAGTAAATTTACAAATAAAGAAATATTAGATCTTGAATCATATATATTATGTTTTTTTAGTACATTTTTTGGAGTAACTTCAACGCTCTATAAAGAATTAATTAAGAAAAATATCATCACTGATATAATGAATTGTGATATGAGAAAAGTAGATAACTACTTTCTTATAACTATTGGCAACTACACAACAAATGGAGATATTTTATCTAAAAAAATTATTAACACTATTAAATCTATGAATAAATTTAATACTACAATATTTAATTTAAAAAAGAAAGAATTTATATTAAAACTAATATTAAGAGATGAAAATATATTTAAAATGATTAATCCATTTATTACTAACGTAATTAATTATGATTATCCTTATATTGATAAAATAGAAGATGTTTACAATTTAACATATGAGAAATATGTTGATACAATTAAAAGTCTTGATTTTAGTAATTATACTGATATAAGTATCATAAATTAATAAAGAAGAACACAAAAGTTCTTCTTTTAATATGCATTTTCCTTGTTGTTTTAACTATTATAAACACCTATTTAATTCTTTTTCTAATTTAAGAAATAATTCTATATTTATATTCATATAAAGTTTATTACATCGGCCGATACGATTGCTTTAATTCCAGCATTGTTTAACATATTTACGTTCTTTTAAATAATTTTAATCTTTATGAATTGCAAATGTATTATCAAAATCAAAAATAACAACTTTAATTTTATTTAAATTCAATTCGTTTGTTTCCATTTATGCCTTATTTCAATATTAATTAATATAGCTTTAAAATTTAGTTTCAACAAAATACCAATTATTTTCTATTTCTTTAAGATAGACAATATCATAAAAATAATTATCATCTGCTATCGTTTTAATTCCATCAGATGAATACACTAACATACTTGATTCGTCACCAATCATTAAACCTTTATAGAACCAAAAACACACAGTAAATTCATCATTAATTTTATTAACTTTTATATTTTTAGTTATTGATAATTTTTTATATTTTTCATCTAATTCTACATAATCATCAGTATTTATATTTTCTAATTGGCCCGATTCAATTTTATTAATTACCTCAGTATATTTATCATGATTATTTTTAAAATCAAATTTTGCTTTTTCTTCATCAAATGGAAAGAAAACATATAAGATTGAAAAAAATAACAATAATACAAAAGTCATAACATATACATTATTTCTAGTTTTAATAAATTCATTTAAACTATTTGCTAATAAAAATAAAGTACCTAAATAAGAAAATATAATTATTATACAAAATATGACTGGGCCTAAGACAAAACTCAAAGAAAAATAGTTAGAATACCATCTACAAAGAAATATTATTAATATAGGAAATATTCCAATAATCAATGGTTTATATTTGATAATTTTTTTCATTAAAAAACTCCTTTCCCTTATTAAATAATAATAAAGTTTCTCTTGCAACAACTATTTCAAACAAAGCAAACATTGTAACCAAAATAGATGCTTTTAATGATATTGATTTAATATTAAAAAATTCAGGTATCATATTTATAGTAATAATCATTCCCAATATACATCCAACAAACACAATCGTTCTATACTTATTTAAAGGTTTAGCACATTTATATAAAATTATAAATCCACCAGTAAAAAATAAGTAACTACAAGCAGTTGTTAAATCATTAGAATTAATATCAAATATAACTGAACATTTAACCATACAAACAATTGCTAAAAAAGAAATAATTGCAGATGGTAAAGATTTTAGTAAAATATTTTTCCAAAATTCATCATTTTGTTGTTTCTTCTGATTTTCTTCAAAAGTTAAGAAAAATGCCGGTATTCCAATAGTAAATGCACTTCCAAGCGATACTTGATTAGGCTCTAAAGGGTAAGCAATGGTTGAAATAATTGCATAAATTGAAAGCAACAACGAAAATATATGTTTATAAGTAAACAATGATGCCGATCTAGTTATATTATTTATATTTTTTCTTCCTTCATAAACAATATTTCTCATATTTCCAAAATCAGAATCAAGAAGAACAACTTGGGCAGCTTCCCTCGCCGCATCCGATCCATTTCCCATAGCAACTGAACAATCTGCCTCTTTCATAGCTAATATATCATTTACTCCATCACCAGTCATAGCAACTTTTAATCCACTTTCTTTTAGCAATTTAATAATTTCTCTCTTTTGTTCAGGGCTGACTCTTCCAAATATTTTATATTTATCAACTGCATTTTTTAGTTCTTCTCTCGTTTTTATTAAACTACAATCAACAAATAAATCAAAATTTTTAATTTCAACCTCTTTAGCAATCCTAGAAACCGTTACAGGATTATCACCAGAAATAACTCTTATCTCAACTTCTCTATCATTAAAGAATTTGATAATTTCCTTCGCGTTCTTTCTAATTTCATTTTTTAAGCTTATAAATAATATTGGTGTGCACTTGCTATTTTCTTCTTTTATGAGCACTATAACTCTCTCGCCATTAATTGTTCTATTATTAATTAAATGATTATATTTTTTATCAAGAAGTATTTCAGGAGCACCTAATTTATAAATTATTTTTTTATCAATTTTAATATATGAATATTTATTTTTTGAATTAAAATTTTCATATTCAAGCATATTTAATTTTTGTTTACTAATATTTTTTAAATAATCTCTTAAAGCATTTATCGTAGCATTATTATCATTTATCGAATTAACGTAATTAGCAAGTTCTAATATTTTTTTATCCTTTTTCTTATCTAAATAACTAACTTCATTTTCATCAAAAATATCTATAACATCCATCTCATTAGTCGTAATTGTACCTGTTTTATCAATACATAAAACATCAATTCTAGCTAAACTTTCAATACTTTTCATATCATGTAGTAAAACATTTTTCTCAGCTAGCCTCATGGCACTAAGTGCAAGAGCAACAGTGGTTAATAAATATAGTCCTTCAGGAATCATACCTATTAATGCTGACACCATTCTAACGACACTTTCACTATAACTGAATTTATTAACAAAATATGATTCACCAAATAAAAATAAACCAATCGGAATAATAGCAATTCCTGCAACAAGTACAATTCTATCAATTGCTTTAATCATTTCCGTTTTACTTTCTTTAATCTTTTTGGATTCTTTCATTATTTTAGAAGAATATGATTCTTCACCAACATTTGTTAATTTAACTATGGCACTACCAGACACAACAAAACTACCAGATAATAAATTTGAATCAACTATTTTTTCTCTTTCATCTTGTTCACCAGTTAATAAAGATTCATTAACAAAAAGTTTACCTTGAACAAGTATTCCATCGGCAGGAACTTGATTTCCACTCGATAATTTTACATAATCTCCCTCAACTAATTCATCAGAATACACTATTGTTTCTTTACTATTTCTAATAACACTATACTTGCACTTATCTAAAAGAGATAATTTATCTAATACCATCTTAGATCTAATTTGTTGAAAATTACCTATTAATACATTTATTGTTACTACTATTAAAAAAGTTAAATTTCGGAATGCTCCTGCAAAAATTACTAAAATAGCAAGTATCATAAAAATCACATTAAAATAAGTAAAAATATTCTTTTTAATAATAGTGGATATACTTTCACTTGTCTCAAAATTTATCTTATTAACTTTACCAAGTGCAATTTTTTCTTCTACCTCTCTATTTGTTAATCCATTAATTTTTATCATATAAATAAAACAACTCTCTTCAATATTATCAATATAATTGTATCAAATTTTTATCAAAAAGTATTTATATTAATCTTTAGTTTCTACTTTTTCTACATCATTTATATACTTATAATTTAAAGAATTATTTTTAGATATAGCTGATTTTTTAGTCTCTTTTTCATATAACGTTCTTGTTCCTTTAGCAATACTACCACCGCGTTTCGCAACCTTCAAATTCTCTTTCAATCCATGAGGTCTTTCTTCTTTTGCAATATCTCTTGTTGCAATCTCACTAATGTTAGTTAAAGCAACTTCTATATCAGTCATATTATCTCTTAGAGATTCTTTTCGGAGTCCTTTATAATCTTTATATTCATTTGCTTTCATGCCAGACCATTCTTTATAAATCTCATTTGTAAGCATAGCAAACTCATAAGGTTTGTTTATTCCTCCTTCTTTCCAAATATCAGTTAATTTAAACCTATTCACAATTCCTGTAAGTCTTGCTTATATCCATTCATCAGAATATCCCTTATTGCGATAAAACTCCACTGCTCTATTAACTGCTATTTCTGGATTAAATACCTCATCAATACGTTCACTTCCTAAAGAAGCAAGCCAAAGTTTAAACGGTTCAGCCTTAGGACTAGGCACCGATTAAATTAATCGCAAGATTCCTTTTGTATCTAACGTATCAGTTTTACGAAATTTCAATATTGTAATAAATGATCAAAAAATAAAATAAAAACCACCTAAAAGTGATTTCTATTTAAATTTTTCATTAATTAATTCATTTAATCTTTGATTACCTTTTTCAGTTAAATGGATTCCATCTGCCATTAAATAATCTTTATGTTTTTGAATTTCCTGATAAAAATTAATTATATAAACATTTTTACCATTCAAACTATTTAAAGGTTTAACTGTTGAAATAATATATATTTCTCTTTCTTTACATAAATCAATTAATTCTTGATATTCCTTAACACTTATAATTGTTGAATTATCAAATCCAAATATAATTTTATTAGATAAAGTATTTTCACTAATTGTTTTTTCTATATCCTCTTTTAAATCTTTATAACTATAATTTAATTTAACCATAAATCTTGCATCTGAATAATTATTTTGCAATTCATTAAAATCATAGAATAATAAATCATTTCCATAGAAAGATATTTTATTTCTTAATTCTTCTTGATGTTCTAAAATTAATGCTTGTTTCTTTTCTTTAAATTTATCTTTATATACATCAAATATCGCATTATATATTATATTAGTATATTCTTTTCTACCAGTTGGAGGTAAATGAATTCCGTCATAATAGAACCAATCATCATGCCCATGCGACAAATCGTGCCAATTAATAATATGTAAATTATCATATTTAGTAGCTAGTTCATTTAAACTATCATTTACTTTTTCATTATTTGTCGTGTTAAGCCAAAATACTATTTTATCACTTAAGATATTCATAATATTTTCTTTACAATTATTACCACAATCTCCATTAGTTCCTAAATGAAGTACTACTACTTCTCCTAACTTATTACTATTCTTTAAGTTAGATAGTATTGAAACTCCAGTTGTTAAAGCACGGGATTCTTTAGCATCAAAATAACTATTAGGAAACATTTTTGTTATATTATTCATTGCTCCAAGCATAACAGAATCGCCAACAAATGTGATTGGTAGTTCTTTAACAAGTTCTTCATAATTGTCTGGATTTTCCAACTTTTCTAATTCTTTATTCCAATCTTCTTCCTCTTGTTGTTGTTTTAATTCATAATCTTTTTGTTTTTCTTCCATTTCTTTTTCATTTTCCGCAAGTTGTGTTCTTAATTCTTCCATTTCTTTTTCATAAGACTTAGCACTAATATATCTGATCGCACCATATAACGAACCAGCAATAAATAATATTAATAATAGCTCTTTTATATTTTTATGCTTCTTTTTTCTATTTAAAGCAAAATGAAGTAAAAATGAAATTAAAAGTACAATGGCTATAATAATAGGTGTTTTAATTGTATGATTTATATTTAAATATTGAAAAGCATAAATAACAGGATATTGAACCAAATAAATTTCATATGTCATATTTGCAACACCTCTAATCAAATTATCGATTTTACTTTCTTTATTGTAAGAAACAGCATAATCTATACATCTACAACTAACTATATTAATTAATACCATACTTATACTAAAATAAATAGAAGTTGCAGGTACAAATTTAAACATAATTATAATTATTGCTAAATATAAAGTATAAATAATATTTTTAAGTTTTTTATTTGTAACATCTAGAGTAAAAATGTTACCATACTCATTATGTATATATCCGAGCATCATACCTATAAATAATGAAAATATCCTCGTAAATGTATTATAATAAGCATTCATTAAATTAGTTTTACTCATATTATAAAATATTACAGCACCAATTACGCTTAACAAAAATGTGATAATAATTGGCAAATTCTTATTAATCTTTTCTTTTAACTTATTTAAAAACATAAATATAAACGGAAACACCAAATCAAATTGCATAAGGATTGCTATATACCATAAATGCATGAAAGGCGAATCTATATGTCTAGCAAAATAATCTAAATTCGCATTTATTTGCCAAAAATTATTATATCCAAGTAATACGGATGTAGTTTCATTCTTAATATTTAACCAATAAGTATTAGAAATATTAGAAACAACTGCAATAGATATAAAAGTAACAATTAATAAAGGGATATATATCTTTTTTATTTTTTTAAAATAAAATTCTATTAAAGAAAACTTATTATTTTTTAAATTTATAATAACTCCTAAATAACCACTTAATACAAAGAATGTACATACTGCCAAATATCCCCCACTCATATATCCTAAATGATAAAAAAGTATCGCAATTGCACAAACTATTCTTAAGATATCTAATTTTCTATAATAATTAGTTTTATTGTTCATCTAACTTCATCCTCATATCTAACTCTATAACTATTTATATTATACCTTATTTTTAAGACTTTTATTTAAAAAATTAACATCAATTTACAATCAAAAAATAAATATTGTAAACATATAAAATATGGAATAAATCTTTCTTAATCTATTCCATACAAAATAATTATTTTTCTGTAATAAAGAATCTTTCATACCATATTAAGAAGGTATATATTGTATAAATTTTCTTCCCATTACGTTCAATATTTTTATAATGATTATTAAGCATTTCATTTATTTTATCTTTATCAAAAAATTCACTTGTAAAATCTTTATTAAACATTTCTTTTACTTTATTATAATATTTTTCTTTTTGAATCCAATTACCGAATGGTACTGGGAAACCTAATTTTTTTCTCTTAGCCCACTCTTCAGGAATAACTTTTTCTGCAACTTTTCTAAAAATATATTTAGTTTGTCCTTCATGTATCATATACTTTGTTGGTAATTTTTTAGAAATATTCCAAACTTCTTTATCTAAAAATGGTACTCTAAGTTCAACACTATTAGCCATTGACATCTTATCTGCTTTTAATAGTATGTCATTAGGAAGCCAAAAATTTAAATCAATATACATTTTTCTTAATATATCATTTTCTCCTTTTTTTTCATCGTGATATGGTTTACACAATTGATATGGGCTAATATCAGATATATATTTTTTATTTAAAATCTCTGGTATTTCTTCCGGTAAAAACATTTCCGTTTTATTATAATATCTTTTACTTATATCTTTTCCATATTTTATTAATGTATGTTTTCCTTTAAAATATGGTAATAGTTTTATTACTTTAGCAATACCACTTCTAATAAATAATGGTAAACTTAAATACAACTTTTCCATCTTAGAATCATTATATTCATTATATCCACCAAACATTTCATCAGCGCCTTCTCCTGATAAAACAACCTTAACTTGACTCCTTGCCAGTTTACTTAAAAAATATAAAGGAACTGTACTTACATTTGCACTTGGTTCATCACAGTGATACTGAATAGTTGGTAAAATATCAAAAAATTCATCACCAGTTATAACTTTACTATAATGTTTTACATGAAAATGATCTGATAAACTTTTAGCATATTCTATTTCACTAAAGCCTTTTCCTTCAAAACCAACAGTAAAAGTTTTATTTGGTTTAGCAAGACTTACAACATATGAAGAATCAACTCCACCACTTAAATAAGAACCAACTTCTACATCACTTATTTGATGGTATTTTATTGAACTTTCTAATGTTTCTTTAACTAATTTTTCATAATATTCATAACTATTATTTTCTTTTTCATAACTAAGTTTAAAATAACTTTTAACATCTATCTTACCATTTTTATAGATAAAATAATGTCCTGGTTTTAATTTTTTAGTATATTTAAAGAAAGTATCTTCTAAATGATTAGTACCATATGATAAATATAGTCCTAAAACTTTATCATTTAATTCTTTTTTAAAATTAAGATGTGATAAGAATGATTTAATTTCACTGCCAACCATAAATAATCCATTATGATTATAATAATAAACTGGCTTAATTCCAAAATAATCTCTAGCACCAATTAGTGTTCTATTCTTCTTATCATAAATAATTATTCCAAACATTCCTCTTAATTTACTAAAAACATCAGTTCCATATTCTTCATATCCATGAACAATTACTTCGGTATCACTATTTGTTGTAAATATATGGTTATGTTTTTCTAATTCTTCTCTTAATTCTTGAAAATTATATATTTCACCATTAAACATAACAACTATATTTTTATCTTCATTATATAAAGGTTGATTTCCACCTTTTAAGTCAATAATAGATAGTCTTCTAAAACCCATAGCAATATCTTTATCAACATAATACCCATCACTATCCGGACCTCTATGTTTAATTCTATCAGCCATATCTTTAATTATTTTCTTTTTGTTATCTATTTTTGTTTTATCATAAAATGCACAAAAACCACACATTTAAATCAACTCTTTCTTTAAAAATTATACAAGATTATTAATTCTTTAATCAAGTTAAATCTTAGTTATGTGAACTTCATTACCATTATTTTTTATAATATTTATTAAATCATTCACATTTAACCACACAGTTGCTGAATTATCATTAGGATGAACTCCAATCATAAATGGATCTTTAAAAAATTCTTCATCTATATAAAATTTTACAATTTTTTCTTTATCATTTAATAATCCCAATGGTGTAACCGAGCCGGGAATTAGCTTTAAACAAGTATCAAGCTCTATAGCGTTTGCAAAACTAAGATGTCTCAAGCAATTATCAATTCTAAATTTTTTCAAATCAACTTTTTTATCACCTAAAAATGTAACTAAATAATAATTTCTTTTTTTATCATCTCTTAAAAATATATTTTTCCCATCATAATTTGGATATTTTAGAGAAACTTTCTTTAAATCTTGCATGTTAAATACTGGAATATGTTCATCCACTTCAAATTTAATATTATTTTGCTTTAAAAAACTATATATTTCTTCTTTATTCATATTGTTAGTTCCTTTATCTTAATTGAATCAGAATATATATATTTGTCCATATCATAATTAAAGTTATTAGCTATATTTTCTCTAGCCTTTTCACTTAACCCTGAAATTCTTTTATCATTAACAAGTGGATCAATATATCTTATTTTAGCTCCCGATTTTACATAATAGTAATCATTAGGAACATCTTTAGAAGTTTTTACATCTTTCATATTTATCCATTTAACAAGTACTTCTTTTAATCTAGATTTATTAATTATTTCAACAATTTCATCCTCACTTAACACATATAAATCATTAATAGTTATTAATTCATTTTTAACTAACCATTTTAATATGTCACTTAATAATTCCATTGAAAATCTTGTTTTATCATCACGATACAATATTGATAACTTACTAGTTAATTCTACGAATTTATCTGCTATATCCCTATCATCAAAACATAATTCTATTTCTTTATCTTCGTTAACTCCCACATAAATATTTTCATAATATCTTTTTATTTCTTCTATATTACCTAACTCATTCACAAACAAGGCATTTGAAAGAGAATATTCTAATCTATCAGCTGATAACCTAGGAGTATCATTATCGGCAATCGGATAAATATGATAATTATCAACCTCTCCTAATTTAATTTCGTCTCTTCTTAAGAGTGTCATAATTTCTTTTGAATTTTTTATAATGTCTGAAGTTTTTTCTTCTGTTGATTCTTGTTTATTAGCATCTCCATTAAATATATCCACAGTATGTTTAAAAACAGGAGAAGCAATATCATGAAATAATCCTGCCAAAGTTTGTTTTTTATCAGCTGTAAAATTCCAAACAATTAAAGAAACACCTATGCTATGATCCAAACTTGTATATGGATAACCATATTTAAACATTTTCGAATATATTTTACCACATGTTACACTTATTTCCTTTTGATGTTGCATTTCCTTAGTAAAAATATAATCATTTAAAAAAGAGGGAAAATCCCATGATAATATTTTATAATATTCTTTTATCCTACTATCTATCGTATCCAAATAATTCAATTATATCATTTCCTTCTTTTTGTAGTTTTTTCTAAATAATATTTTTTATCAAATCCACCATTTTTCATCTTTTTTACCATAGCTACACCATTAACTTCTTGCATATCAACATTTATAGACTTAGCTAAATAATTTATAACTTCTAGTACATCAGCAAGTTCAATAACCATCTCTCCACTTGTTCCATTATTAAAAGCATCAATTACCTCATTACATTCTTCTTTAAGTTTATTTAAAAGTTCTTTTTTATATTCAATATCATCAAGTACTCTATATGACGCAATTTCATCATTATTGCTTATTTTATCAATTATATTATCTCTTACTAATTTATTATATATTCTTTCTTCCATTAATTTTCCCTATCAGTTTCTTTTTTAAAATTTAAACTAACTCCGCCTATAGTAGAACTAATATTAATATTTTTTTCGCCATTTCCAATTGAAACATCTTTAGAATAGTTTATTCCATTAACTAAAATGCTACCTATCTTCTTAGTTATATTAGATTTATAATTATCCATATTATCATTTATCATTAATGTAATATTTCCTATACTTGATGTAATATTTAGCGTTTCATTTATATCTGCATCAATATCTATATCGCCTACCGAATTGTTAATTAAAACAGTACTAAATTTAGACTTATTAATATCTATATTTCCAACATTATTATTTATATTAACTTCATTTAGAACCAAATTATTTATTTTAATATTTCCATATTTATTTTTTATATTTAAAGTATTAATTATTTCTTCAGGAGCTACAATATCTATTTTACATTTATTCTTATTAAATACATTCTTATTATCACTTTTAATATTTAAATTTGTTCCATCTAAATTAGTTGTTAGTTTCTCATCATTAGTTTCAATTTTAAAATCTTCTCCTACATCAACACTCACATTACATGTATTGATATCAACATTTATTTTAGAAAACTCTAAATCATTTATTTCTTTTTTAACTGTATCTTTTAACAAGTTATTATCTTTTTTGATTTCGTCTATTATAGACTTATAAATTTCAGTTCCTGCTAAAATTGGAATATAAAAAATAAAGCCAATTAATGCAAACGCAAATAAAGTTGCTAAATATTTTATCACTTTTTGAGCATCATTCATTTAATATCAATACCTCCAAACAGGATAGTTCCTTTAATATAAATTGTTTTATTATTTTCCTTAGATTTATTTCTACCAGTTTTATTATCAACTCCACCAAAGATACTAGTTGTTTTAACTACCACATTTACATCTTTAGGAACTTTTATAGTAACACCACCAAATACAACATAATTATTAATTACTACATCTTCATTTTCATTTATAATTGAATTTCTTAAATCTAAACTAACACTACCAAAAATTGAGTTAATTGCACAATTATCTATTTTTTCATTATCTAAATTAATTTTTTCCTCTGAAAAAGTAGATGTATAAGTGTGTTCTAAGTCTGCATCTTGATTACTTCTTTTTTCCATCTTTTTAACGGCAACATCTTTAACTTTATCTTTAAATATTATAGATAAACCTATTACAACTAAAATAACAGGAATTAATAATTTAATAATTAAATTAAAATCAATCACATCTTGACATGATAATAGTAAAAATAAACCTATTATTAAACCTATTAAAGCACCTGTACGATCTTCTCCTTTTATTAAGCCATTTAAAGATGGAACAATTATAAACACTGTCCACCATCCATCAAAAAACAAATTTATATTTGTTACTCCAAAAGCATTTAGTCCTAAAACTACTCCAACTAATATTAAGAATAATCCCCAAATATAATTACTAACCATTTTCATAAAAACACAATCCTCTCTAAATACATTTTAACATGAAAAATCGTAAAAGAATACATTAATTTAAACTTTATCATTTTTTTAAATTAAAAACAAAATAAAATCAATCAATGCATTATTCTACATAACTTTATTGATTGACATAACATAAATATATATATTTTAACTATTTATTTTAAGCCACGTGATTTATGTTCTTTATTTATTTCATTTCTTAATAATGTATATCCTATAACATCGTTATCTATTTGATACTCGCTAATTAATTTAGTATTAGAAATAATATCATTTCCATGTATTATTGTTTCAAATGGAGACTCAATATAAATTCTTGAATATTCGTCATGCATTATACATCCTTGTAATATTCCATCTTCACATCTATGATAAACAGGAATTAAATCATCAAATCCAATAACTTTTGCATAAATACTTCTATCTTCAGTTAAAACATATTTAAAAATAACAAGTTTCTCAATTTTTTTATCGTCAAAAGATTTAAGTGGTGCCTTAAAATATTTATTATTTAAATTATATTCATGTAAATTATCCATAATATCCCTTCTTTCACTGTATTATACTAGCATATTTCATATCAAAAAGTAAACAAGATTACCACTTTATTTCTTCTAACCCCTTACTCCTTAAATAATTATTACATTTTGAAAATGGTTTTGAGCCAAAAAATCCATTATATGCGCTAAATGGTGATGGATGTGCACTCTCAATAATATAATTATTTTTAATTAAAGTTTTCTTACTTCTTGCATAATTACCCCAAAGTATAAAAACAACATCTCGTTTATTATTATCAATTATTCTAATAACATCATCTGTAAATTGTTGCCACCCTATATTGCTATGACTATTCGCGTTATCTTTTTCAACAGTTAAGGTTGAATTAAGCATTAGAACTCCTTGTCTAGCCCATGAACTTAAATCACCACTAGTTTTTATTGAAACACCTAAATCATCATATAATTCCTTATAAATATTTTTTAAACTTGGTGGTAATTTTACACCATCTCTAACTGAAAATGATAAACCATGTGCTTCTCCAACTCCATGATATGGATCTTGTCCCACAATTACTACTTTAACATTGGCAAAAGGAGTTAATCTAAATGCATTAAATACTTCATGTTTAGGTGGAAATATTACTTTATTTTTATATTCATTTTGCACTTTTAAAAGTAGTGGTCTAAAATATTCCCCATCGTATACATTTTTTAAAACTTTATCCCAGTCATTACCTATCATAATTAATCCTTCTTATATCTAAATAATCTAGATGGTCTATGTCCTTCACCAGTTTTATAGTCATTTGTTGCTTCCACTTTATTAGCAATAATTCTTCTAAATGCTGGAACTAATAATTTCTTATCAAGAATAACTTCATAAACTTGTTGTAACTCGCCTAGTGTAAACTCCTTAGGCATCATATTAAACACAATATCTGTATACATTATCTTATTTTTAAGTCTCTCAGTCCCAGATAATATTACTATTGCATGATCAAACGCTAAATCATTATTTTCAATTATTTCAAATTTATATCTATCAGTTGTTTTATCTTTTAATATCTTCTTAATTTTAGTTTTTAATACATCCTTGCCATTATCAAGAAGAATTGTAACAATCCCTTTTTCTTCTTTAACATTTACATTAAACCAAGAAGCATTTTCCATTAGTTTAGTATTTAATCTATTTTTATCAATTAATGCCATATATGATGTTGATACAATACGCATTCTAGGATCTCTATTAACATCGCCTAAAGTATATAATTGTTCTAAATAAATATTTTCTAAATTAGTCTCTCTTTTTAATATTCTATTTGGAACATCTTCTAAATCTTCATGAATATCTAAAAATCCTCCCGGCAAACACCATTTATCTTTAAATGGATTATCACCTCTTTTAACTAATAATATACTCATATTCTTTTTCGATGTTTTACAATAATTATCAACCTTTTCATCAGTAATTGAAATAATTAATATATCAGTTGTTAATGATAACTTTTCAAATTTACTTGAATCATAATGTTTTAAAAATTTTTCTTCACTTTTATACATAAGTCATAACTCCTCTTATTAACAATTTAATTGTATCATAAAGCCAAATAAAAAAATAACATAACTTTCCATTATAATTAATTTATTTTTAATATTAATAATTTACACTTTAAAAGGTGCATTATTTTTAAATTTTCAAACAAAATGATTTGGAGAAAAAGTAATAATTTTTAAATGAATAATTACACAAAGTTTTAAGATTTAACAACATTACATATTTATCTTCAATATTTTAACAATTATTATAAAGTTTAATAAATTTATCTATATGTTGTTTTATATTTTCATTAACGGGTATTTAGAAAGTATTAATTTCTTAGCACTAGATTGTCCTTTAGCTATAGCTGTTTCAAAGAAATCTTTTCTTACTTCTTCATAACCATTCTCTTTTTTACTACTGTTATAAGGATTTAATATTATATATTTTTTCATTAATTCACTTGTCAATAAGCGATTATGTAATTCGAGGCAAAATTCACTTAAAGTCATATTTGGTTTATTAGGAAATTGATATTTATAGGCATTACCATCAAATTCACTTTTTACATAATCATCAGAGCAACTTGTATAAATTTTTCCTGTTTCAATATTTCTAAATTTCTAAAAGTTTGATACTCAGTTTCACTATCATCAAATGGAACAATAATGTGATAATAATTAGTTTCTTCATAACATATATTGCAGCCATACTTATAATTATTTGTATGTACTAATATGCCGTTAGTTTCAGTAATTTCAATATTTTTTAATAATTCCTTTATTATAGACCACTTATCTTCGATTTGCATTATTTCAGAAATTATTCCATTAAGTTTTAAATATTCTAAAACATAATCTTCTTGTAATAATTGATTTATTCTTGCTCTTCTTGCAAGTTCTTAATTAAACATTTTCTTTAATTTAATTAATTCTTCTCTTTTCATTATTTTTCCTTTATCAAATAATCAATATATTTTATTCTTTCAATCAGATTTAAATCAATTTTTAATTCTTTCATTAAATTTAATAAGTCATAAGTATCTTTTTCATAATTTCCAATTTGATTAATGACTTCTATTTCTATAAACAAACCAATATTTTCGACATTGTCAAAAGAAAATTCATACTTATTTTTATAAACATAGGTAGTTCTTTCTTTAACAATTGTTCCTAATTCATTAACATTTAATTCCTCTAATATTTTATTTAAATTACTTAAATTATCAATTAGGACATCATATTTCTCATAATGAGAATTATTTATTTTCTTTTTTAAATTAAAGATACATTTTTTATTTTCGTTTCTTGTTCTTAACCAACTATTGTTATTTTTTAAACTAAAATAAGTATCAATTTGTTTAACAGTATTTTTGTATTTTGCTGTGTTTTTACTAAATTTAGTAATCTTTCATATTCACTTTTGTCTACCTTTAGTTTTATCTCTATTTCATTATTATTTAAATCATTATAATCATCACTTATTAAATAATAGAAACTTTTCTTAAAGTAATTTGATATTTTATAAATCATATTTAAGTCAGGTATTGTACGATTATTTTCCCAACTCGACACTGTTTTTTCAGAAATATGCATAATGACAGCAAGTCCACTTTATTTTAAATTATTTGATACTCTAATGTTTTTTATTTTTTCTCCTAAACTTTCCATATGGTCTCTCTCCCTTACATTTACATTTTATCATAGGTTATTTTAAATGTTGCTCTATTTTATGTAGGATTTGATTTTTAATTTAAAAAACTGCTAGATTCTTTCTAACAGTTTACGTTACTTATTTTTAACTTTATTTATTAATAGTCCAATAAAAGGAAATAAGATTATTAGATACATATATGAATATTTAAAATTATAGAATAGATAATTAAATCCACATAATATGCAAGCAAATATGATCAAAAGAATAAATATTTTTTTATCAAATAAATTCATTACAGCAATTAAAATTGTACCTAATAAAAGAATTACCGCTAATGCATAAAATACATAAATTATATTATTTAAAATTGTTTCATTATTATCTGTCTTAGTTTTACGATTATCTTCAATAGTTTTAATTTTTTCTAAAGCAGCTTCTTGTGAATTATTTAGATTCATATCTATTCCAACATAATTTTGTGGTAAAGTCATTCTTATGTTAAATTCAGATACTTCATTAAATTCGCCATATATTCCTACTTTTTGTTCATTTTTATTAGTTAATTCTTGAAAATTACTATTTTTTCTTGGTCCATGAATCCATATATTATATAAGTCTAAATCTTTTTCTTCTACTGGGTATGGAGTCACAACTCTAACGATTGTTTTATCAGCATTTAAATTTAAATTTTTAAATGTATAATTAAGTTCTTTTACATCATTATGTTTTACAACTGCATTATTTACTGTATATTCAATATAAATTGCAATTTCATCATTAGTAATCGGGTATAATATTTTTAAATCGCCAGTCCCATCTTTATTATCAAAATAAGAATATCCCTCTTTTGTTGGATGTTTTAAATCGAATTCTTTTAAAGTACTAGTTTCATCTCTATTTAAATCATTTATATCAATTTTATCTGTTAATTTAAATGCAGATACTTTATTAATGCTTATGCTATGAGCATTATAAAATGATGACCCTTCATAATCTACTTTTGATTTTCCATCCCAACTACTTGTTCCAAAACTATAATAATTGAGTTTTCGATTTAAATATTCAGCATTTCCTTTTACTACGATTAATTCTTTTACTTTAATAGCACCTGCTATTTCTACCTCTGTATCGATAATATGTGTTGAAACTTCTAAATTATCGGCAAATACGGATAATGGGAATAACAACATCATAATAAATACAATTATCTTTTTCATTTTTACCACCTTACGTAGTTTATTCTATCATTTATGTTTTGGGTTGTAAAGAGCGAATCAGTATGTAAATGCTGGGAAATAAAATAAGTGTTTCTATATGAGTTATAATAATTAAGATATAACTTAAGACACCATTTATAAATAATTCATTTAAGTAAATAATATAAAACATTATGCTATAACTTATTAAAAATAAACTGATTATTATTTTTATTATATTTGTCATATTACATTATATTTATAACTAATAAATTGTATTAGTAATTTGAAATATAATTTTTTTAAAACTGCCAAAAAATAATGTCAATAACTTTTGAAAAT
>DJSP01000059.1 GCA_002438065.1 Caryophanales bacterium UBA6331
ATTTACATTTAATTTACATTTACATTTTTATACTTTATTAATTTTTATCTAGATCTTCTTGAACGTATTTCATTCGTAGGCTGTTGCTGCATTTTTTTAAGTTCTATTTTTTTAATTTCTTGTACTAAAAGCCTAATATTTCGCATGTAATAATTAAGTTCAGTTTTAGTAAAATAATCAGCATATAAATTGAATATCATATTACTTAAATTACTTAATTCATTTAAAATAAGGGTCCCATCAGTATCAGTTCCTTCATTATCAATAAAAATTAATATTTTAGAAACTAATTTAGAAAAATCAAAATTAATATTAGATTTAATAAATATTTTAATTATTCTTTCATCTACTATAGATACTTCCATATTATTTAAAGTTAATGGATAGCTAAAGAAATCAAATGATTCTTTAAATTTATATTTTTTCTTATTTTTATATAACTTGTACATAATTTAATCCCCCATTAAATCATTTCTTTTTTCCCTTGTTACTCTTATTTTTTCGTTATAGCGATATTCATCTATTTTTTGATGATTACCAGAAAGTAAAATGCTTGGTACTTTCATACCTCTATATTCTTCTGGTTTAGTGTATGTTGGATAATCAAGTAAATTATCATTAAAACTTTCACTTGCTAAGCTATCTTTATTAATAACTCCACTAATTAATCTTACAATGGAATCAGTTATCATCATGGCTGGTAACTCACCACCTGTTAATACAAAATCACCAACACTGATGATTTCATCGGCTAGTAATTTTATTCTTTCATCAAATCCTTCATAATGGCCACAAATTATTATTAAATGTTTTTTAGTACTTAATTCTTTGGCTTTAGCTTGTTTATAGGTTGTGCCAGTTGGATCCATAATTATTATGTATGAATCTTCCGTTTTAATAGCGTCTATCGCTTCATAAATAGGCTCACATCTTAAAACCATTCCTGCTCCTCCACCATAAGGAGTATCATCAACCATTTTATTATTTAAGGGTGAATAATCACGAAAATTAATTATTTCTATCTCTACCTTTTTTTCCTTAATAGCTCTTTTAATAATAGATTCAGTTAGAAAACCATCAAACATATTAGGAAATAAACTTAATATACTTATTTTCATAACATTAACCCGCTTACATCTTTAACATAAAACTTTTTATTTACTTTATCTATCTTTTCATAAAAACCTTTAAGGGGAATATAAAATTTATTATTTACTTTAATTAAAGGATTAATTTTATTATCATCATAATCGGTTATTATACCTATTTCTTCATTATTAGATATTACTTTATAATCAATTAATTCGCTTATTAAATATTCTTCTTCTAATAAATTTAAATCTTCTTTAGCAAAATACACATCGTTACCAATCAAATCTTCAATATCATTAATGTCTTTGATGTTATCAAGTTCTACTAAATAGTTATTTTTATGAAAACGAACACCTGTTATTTCATAGTTTCTCTCTTTAATTATAAGATGGTTATGAATTTTAAATACTCTATCTGGCATTTCAAATTTAGATACTATTTTAAGTTCCCCTTTAATACCAAATGTATTAACTATTTTACCTATATAAATTTTTTTCAAATTTTATCACCTACTTGTTATTCCAATGTAATTATCTATTATTAATGAATCAAACATATTATTGTAAGTTTTTAAACTATTTTTATTATTAATGTAGTAGCCAATAACAATATTTTCTTCTCTTAATTTATTTAGTTTTATTTTATCATAATATTCAATATTGTAACTCTTAAAGTCTGATTTAATAAAGTAAAATCCTAAGTTAAATCCTTTATGTTTGGTTATAACTTCTCCTACAATATAATTTTCACGATGCTTATTTAACCACATTATTATTTTAATGTCAGTTGATAATAAAGCAAATTTGCCGGAATAATTATCTAATAAATTAAATAACGTTTCATTTTTAGTATGTATTTTTAAACTTAAAATAATGGGAACATCTTTGGTTAGTTCTAAGGCTTCAGATAATTTAGGAATATGATAAAAAGATAAATAAGATATTTCATCATAAGTCATATCTTTAATGTTATCTTTTTGATTTTGAATTCTGGTTAAACAATCATCTTCACAAATAATTAATTCTTTATCTTTAGTTTCACATACGGTTAGATAGATGGCTTTATTTTTACGAATAGCTACTTTTATTGCTTCTAAGGTGTTTTCATAAACATTTTTATTATCGTAAATTCCTTTATAAACAAAATAACGATTTTTTAAAAACGATAAATCTTTCATCTTTCACCACCAAGTTCATACATTAGGATGCTAGCGGACACTCCAGCATTAAGGCTTTCGCATAAAGGATTCATAGCAAGTTTTAAATTTTGATCGGCAAGAGCTTTAACGCTTTCTTTTACGCCACTAGCTTCAGAGCCAATAATTATAGCATGCTTATTATTTTCCTTTTGAGGGCTAACTCCGGTAACTACATCTGTTGAATAAATTTTATAGCCATTATTTTTTAAGATATAAATATATTTTTCGATATCATCTATTATTACATTTATATTAAAAAGCATTCCTTCACTGGATCTTATAACTTTTCCGTTATATACATCAACACACTCTTTTGATAAAATAATTGTTTGATAATTAAAGGCAACTGCTGAACGAATTATTGTTCCTAGATTTCCGGGATCTTTGATATCATCTAACATGACCACATTGCCAACTATTTCGTTATTATTTTTAATTTTACAAACTGCTAATTCCTTAGGACTACTTGTTTGATCTGATAGTTTTTTCATAACTTTTTCTGATACATAAGTTGCTTCCACTCCATAAATATTTGATGTTCCTTCAAGCAAGAATAATTCTAAAACTATGTTCTTTTTTAATGATTCTTCAACTAAATGTTTTCCTACAGCAAGAAACTTATTATTAATTTTACGATACTTTTTATCATGTAATTTGGCTATTTCTTTTATTCTTTCATTATTTACTGATTCAATCATTTATTATTTAACTCCTTTCTTGCTTGTTTGTAATAGGGATAATATTTAGCTACTTCATTCCAAAATGCGGGGGAATGATCCATATGTTTAAAGTGACATAGTTCATGAACAATTACATAATCTATTAAATTAACATCTTTAGTAATTAGTTCGGTATTTAAAGTTACGGTCATGCTACCTTTGTTGCAAACTCCCCATCTAGTTTTCATTTTACGAACTCTTAAGGTAAACTCTGGCAAAGTATCAAACATACTCATTATTCGTTCTAATCTAACTTTAAAAACATCATAACATAGACTATAAATATAATTTATGGCATCTTCTTCACTTTTAGCATAAATATAATTATTATCTATAAATGTTTTATCGCTTTCTATTAGAGATAATTCATCCCCTAAATACATTATTTTATTAGGTTTTAATTTATTTACCTTAAGTTTATTATTAGCTTTAATTATAAAGGCTTTATTATCATTTATTATTTTTAATATTTCTTTATTGGTTGTATAAAAATTAGCAGATACTTCTATTTTATTTTCTTCTTTTATTCTTAAGTATAGATTTTTAATTCGTTTACGATTAACAATTATTTCATATTCTTCATTATCAATTAAAATTTTATTATTCATCATCGCCACTACGATTAGTAAATTTAAAGATTATAGGAGTACCAGTAAAGTCAAAGTTTTCTCTTATTTGATTTTCTAAATATCTTTCATAACTAAAATGAACTAAATTTTTATTGTTAACAGAAAATTCAAATTTAGGTGGCTTGGTTCCGGTTTGATGAACAAAGTATATTTTTAAACGTTTTCCTTTATAAGAAGGTGGTTCATGAATTAGAACTGCTTCTCTTATTACATCATTTAAAACACTAGTTTTAACACTTCTTGTTAGTCCTTCATAGGCTTTAATTACTTCTGGCATTAATGTATGAATTCTTGATTTTGTTTTACTTGATAAGAATACGATTGGTGCATACGGAGCAAATTGGAAGTTATTTCTAATTAATTTAGTCCATGTTTTAATTGCTTCATCTTTATTATCTATTAAATCCCATTTATTTACACATATGACAAGGGCTTTACCAGCATCAATAGCATATGAAGCAATATGTTTATCATGTTCAATTATTCCTTCTTCGGCATTTAAGACAAGAACACAGACATCTGATCTTTCGATTGCTTTAAGACTTCTAAGTAAACTGTATTTTTCAATATTTTCATAAATCTTGCCTTTTTTACGCATACCAGCTGTATCAATTACGATATAGTCGTTTTTTTCATATGTAAAACGAGAATCAATAGCATCGCGAGTAGTTCCAGCAACGTTTGATACTATTGAACGTTCTTCATTTAATAAGGCATTTACTAAACTACTTTTTCCGACATTAGGTCTACCAATAAGGGAAAATTTTAAAGTTGCATCATCTTCTTCAGTTGTATAGGGATTAAAGTCCTTAGTAATAGCATTTAATAACTCTTTAATTCCTTTATTATGTTCAGCTGATACGGGATAATAAGCGTCAAATCCAAGTTCATAATAATTATAAACGTTGTTATTCATATGTTTTTCATCTAATTTATTTACAGCAACTATTACTTCTTTATTGCTCTTTTTAAGAAGACTAGATATTAATAAATCATTACTTGTTAAATCTTCTTTACCATCTATAACAAATACGATTAAATCTGATTCATCAATAGCAAGTTCGGCTTGCATTTTAATGTTTTCATTAAATGTTGCTTTTTCTAAATCAATTCCACCAGTATCTATTAAATTAAAACTTTTATCTTCATAGTTCACTATTCCATAGATACGGTCTCTAGTAACACCCGCTTGATCATCAATTATAGATTTCTTTTCATTTATTAATCTATTAAATAATGAACTCTTTCCAGTATTTGGTCTTCCAATTAAGGATACTGTTTTTCGCATAATTAATCACTTCTTTTTCTAATCCATATATTATCATAAAATAGGCAAAATAAAAAGTAAGTTTTGTTTGCTTACTTTGAATTTAACTAAAATGTTTTTGATGTTCTTCGTATAATCTTTGAGTTATAAATGAACTATTTGCATACTGATTCACAATATCTTGTAAACATTCTTTTATAAACATTGATATTATTATCAATCTTGTATTATTTTTAGGAACACTATTTGCATAGTTTGTAAAGATTTGTGATTCTTCTTGAATAATATAGGAACAAATATTATTAAAATCATTTCTAAATTCTAATTGTGCTAAGTTTAGAATATGGTTATATAAATTAGTTATTTTATTAAACAATTCAGTAAAATCTATAGCATAATGATTAGAAATTTCATTTAATTGTTCTTCTATAAATTGTTTTCTTAAATTAAGATATCTTGATAATTCATTTATGTTTTCAATATTTATTTTGGAATAGTCTATATGCATAGCTTACACCCCTCTCAATTAATTGTTTCCTATTATAACATAATTAAAATTAATTGCAACCATTTGTTTGATAATATTTTTTATGAAATTTCGTTTATTTTACATTGACTACATCAAACTCTATTTGTTATAGTTTTACTCAGGAACATTTAATTGTTAGGGTGATTACCTTTTTTCAAACTATAATGAAAGAAGGAGATGTTATGAGTAAAAAAGATTGTCTAATTTTTATATTACTTATAATAATCATTTTATTGATAATCGTTATTTTAGTAAAATGACAATTTGAGGTAAAAAAAATCACCTCAACAGGGAGTTTTGGTGAATCAACTTTTTATAAGGTAATCATCTAACGTCCAAAATTAGATGTTCCTTTTTTTATTTTATGTAAGTCTTCCTTACATATTCATATTATCAAATTTTATAT
>DJSP01000075.1 GCA_002438065.1 Caryophanales bacterium UBA6331
CACAGGTTCGAGTCCTGTTGTTCCCACCATATCCCGTCTTTCAAAGCAAAAGCCATTTGCCTCGGTAGCTCAGTAGGTAGAGCAATCGATGTTTTAATAAATATAAGTAAATAATTCAAACTTATATCGCTGAGATATAAAATAAAATTATAGAAGGTGATATGAATGTTTACTTGTGTTTGTGGAAAACAATTTAAAACTAAACAAGCTTTAAATGGACATAAGGGATATTGTAAAGAATATCTTGGTAAAGATAAATATTTACAAGTTCTTAAAAATAATAAAGATGGACAAATTAAAGCTAAAGAAACTTTATTAAAACAATCAAATATTAAAAAAGAACAACACTTACAACAATGGATTTCTGAAAAACATAAATGTGAAAAATGTGGAAAAATAATGACAGAAAAATATGCTTCAGGACGATTTTGTTGTAAAGAATGTGCAAAAGGATTTAGTAATTATCAAGGTAAAGATATTGAAAAACAACTTAGTAAAGAACATTTTAAATATAAATGTGAAATTTGTGGTAATGTGTATAAAAATAAACTTGCATTTTCACAACATTTAAAATTAAGTCATACTGAGTATTATAAATCAGTTAAACATGTAAGATCTAATACAGGTTTACTTGATATTACTGAAGATGAATTAAAACAATATAGAAAAAATTATACTAAATGTGAAATTTGTGGTAAAGATATTGAAGATATAAAAAATGAAAATAATCATTTTAAAGGTTTATGTATAGATCATAATCATGCTACAAATGAATTTCGTGGATTATTATGTATGACATGTAATCGATCATTAGGTTGGTTTGAAAAGAATGAACAAAATGTAATTTCTTATTTAAATAATAAAGGTCGAGAACATTCATAATAATATAAATATATTCCTTTTTGTTTAATTAATATTATTAATGGAAACATAGTAAGTTCAAATCTTACAAAAGGAGCCAAGCTCTCTTTTAATAACTTTAATTTTTCGGAGCTAGTAACTGAAAATTAAAGTTCGTGTTTTTAAGAAGTTTTAGCGATATGAAATAACTTCGACATGTTATCCTAAACTAAGGTGATATAATATTACAAGAATCTATATCCTTAGTAAAAAACTTTAATTGGTTAAAGTAAAGATTTCATTGTTGATTCTTGTTGAATGAAATTACCAATTAATGTATCTATGAAGTTAATTTATATGGAAATTTTCCATCGGAGAAGGTTTATAATAGATACATATATGCGGGTGTGGTGGAAGAGGCAGACACCAAGAACTTAAAATTCTTTGCGAAATACCAAGTAGCGTACCGGTTCAAGTCCGGTCACCCGCACCATTTTGTTTTTTGATAATTTTGAAATTATGATGATTGAAGTAGCGATTATCGGGTTATTTTAAGGAGCTCATTAATATAATCAAAAAATTATATGGCTTGCTAATGGAATAGTAATTAGTATACAAATACATTTTAGTATTTGTAGATAATGGAACGCTTTAACTCCCATGAACTGAACTGATTGGTACCTATAAATGGCGTTTAAACCGGTTCAATCCATTATTTTAATTTTTCAGTTTGTAAGTGTTATGTAAAAACTTTCTGATGCAGTAAACTGTAGGGCTGGCTATCTAAATGCATTTAGATATGGAAATTTATAAGTATATTTGCCAGATGTAGTTGGGGTAAGCTACATATTATAGCAGAGTGGAGAAGTGGTTATCTCATTAGCCTCATAAGCTAAAGATCATAGGTTCAAATCCTATCTCTGCACCCAATGCTGTTCACGGCATGATCACAGTGAAACTTTTTACAAGTTTAGTAGAAAACAGAGTTTAAATAAATTAGTTTGACTTTAAAACAATTGAGTTATAAGTAGCTAACATATCTACATTTGTTTCTTTAAAATGGTTATAATAGATGCATATATTATAACATATGTTAAATAATGACAATTTTTTTAAGGTAAAATGTAGAGGTAAAATTTAAAACCTCTACATTTTTTATGTATAAAAATAACATTCGTGTATATCATCTATTATATTTAATATGAAGAATAAATATTGCTGAGTAGCCAAGTGGTAAGGCACTGGAATTTGACTCCAGCATTTCATAGGTTCGAGTCCTATCTCAGCAGCCATTAATAAATAAAATATAATTTTGAATGATTTTATAAATATTTTATTTATTATATTTTTCTGTTACAATTTTTATTGGATTGCATATAGCAAATGAACTCCTTTCAATTGTTTGTTTATTTGATTATTATAAAAATCATGGTGTGGATGCAATAACATACATTAGTTGTTTATTACATACGATTCATTAACTCAGATGGTAGAGTACATGACTTTTAATCATGATGTCCGGGGTTCAACTCCCCGATGGATCACCAAAATTATAATAAATAAAAATTTAATTTTTAAATAATAAAATTAAATANNATTAAAGATATAACATTTGATTATTTAAATGGAATTAGAAATTTAAGAATTAATGATATAAAAATGTCTGATTCAGTTATGACTGATGAAATAATGAAAGATGTTATTAAACATATTGTAGATATTATTAGATTTGAATCTAGTAGCAATTACAAAATAAGTGACATTATTATTGAAGTAAAAAGAAAGAAGGAATTAAAGTGAGTAGATTAATATTAACAAAAAACAAAAATAAAGCATTAAAAATAATTGATGCAATTTATAATAATGATGGATATTGTCCATGTAGAATATCTAAATCAGATGATACGAAATGCCCATGTAAAGAAATGATTGAAAATAATGATTGTCATTGTGGGTTATATGATGAAAAGATAGGAGAATAAAAATGAAAGAATCAAGAAGTAATGAAATTATAAATCAAATAAATTTTATTGAAGAATTAATGAATAGATTGCATAAAGATATTAAAGATATGGTTGAACATGAAAAGAAATATGAATTTGATAAATCTAATAGATGTCTTCAAAATCATAGTCGATATAAAAATGATATTATTAAAATTCGTAGAGAATATCTTAGGTTAGTAAAAATGATGGATTGGGTGAATATGTACAATGTATGAAATTAAAAGAAATGGAGTAACATTATGTAGACAACCTATGGAAGAAAAAGAATCTTTTGTATCAATGGTTGATGCAGGTTACAAAATATATTTAGATGGTAAAGATGTATCTAGTAAATACAAGAAAAAGAAAAAAGAACAGGAGAATTAATGATGATTAATACAGTTTTAAAAATTATTCAAATTATAATGTTTGTATTATTTTTTACAGGTGGTGTGTGTTTACTATTTGGGAATATTTCAATTAAAAGTAAAAATGTTAGACGTACAAGAACTATTATAGGAATTATTAGTATTTTATCATCATCTTTGATTATGATTATTTTATCAATGTTTATAGTTAATAATAATACATTATATAATGATATTAATTTTCCTATTTTTCAGCAATTATGGATTATTATTAAAGCAGTACTATTATGTTATGCTGATGTAGCTATTTTAATTACTTTAATGTTTGGTATATATTTTATAGTTTTAATGTTTATTAAAAATCGTAAACCACATGAAATGTATGCAGCAACTACCAGTATTCAATATTTAAGATTTACTTTAATTGAAAAAATAATGTATTTTAATTTATTTTATGAAACTAAAATTCAATGTTTAAAAAATAAAGATACTGTATTTATATCTAAACCTGCTTATAATGAATTGCAACTATATAGTGAAGCTCATAAAAAGAATAGAAAGAAGGTTTCTAATGAAAAATAAATTAGATGATAATTATTTAAGAACTAATTACTCTTCTATAAATTATGTAATTATTGTTAATAAAAATGATTCAAAACAATATATAGCAAGTAATGTAGATAATCATCATTTGAAATATACATATTTTTTAAATAAAGCTATGAAGTTTTATAGATATGAAGATGCAATGTTTTTTATAAATAAGTATCATTTAAAGTGTTATAGAATACGTGAAGTAGAATTTACTACTAAACTTATTAAGGAGAAATAAGATGGATATTAATATTGTTAAACAAATATCTGATTTACATGATTTACAAAGTAAAGTAATGAATAGTTGTGGAGATTATAAAGATATAGCTATTGCGAATGCAGCATTACAAATATGTAGTCATTATGGATTAGATGAAACTTCTAAAATTATTTCGGATTTAAGATTAAGTCCACTTAATATTGATAATAGTGATAAATTAAAAAGCATTTTGAAAAAATGTTCAAATTTTATTATTCCAACATTATTGATAAGTAATAATGATGTTTTTATTTGTCCAACATGTAATAATGAAATTGATAAAAATAATGACTTTAAATATTGTCCATATTGTGGTCAAAATATAAATAATAAGGTGGTAAATAATAATGCAACAGATGTCAATTAATGAACGTAAAGATATAGATAATATAATTAGTAATATCGTTAAAACTAGAAAGAAGAAAAAATTATCACAATCTAAATTAGCAGAGATGTGTGATTTACCACAAGCTACTATTTCTAGATTAGAAAGTTTTTCAATAGAACCAAAATTATCTACAGTTATAAAAGTATGTAATGCATTAGACTTAAAAGTTATATGTAAAGAAACAAATGAGGTAATATAATTATGTATTATGATATGGCAGAAATATTAAAACCAATGAAATTAAATAATTATTCTTTAGAATATTTTTCAATAAATGATATTAATCATTCTATATTATATGGAATACCCATGAATAAAAATTTTGTCAGATTGATTGATGAATCTATTAAAGGAAATAGATGTGTTATGTCTAATACTCCAATGGAAGAACATACCAACAAGGAGTTTGTAGAAAAGGCTCATGGTGATATTCTTATTGCAGGTTTAGGTATTGGAATGATTGTTTTACCATTGCAAGATAAAGAAGATGTAAAATCGATTACAATTATTGAAAAAAGTAAAGATATAATTGATATGATTACGTCTCAAATAAAATTTCATGATAACGTTTCTATTATTAATGATGATGTATTTAATTATAAACCTATTGATAGAAAATACGATTGTATTTATATAGATATATGGAATTACGTTAACAGCGATGTTTATAATGAAGAAATGAAACCATTAAAGAATAAATATAGAAGATATTTAAAATTAAAGAAAGAATCTCCAAATAGATTTATTTCTTGTTGGGCTGAAAGACAAGCTAAAAAAGATATGAGGCTATGGTGATGTTTATGGAGAATAATAAATTATATTATTATAAATGTGGTATAGGAATAGGATCCTGTGATAAAGCAGGAAAAGAAAGAATTGATAATTTTTTAAATCATCTTGAAGATGATGATCATTTAAAAAAGAAAACTAAGTGGATAAGTAAACGTGAATATTTTATAAGATTACGTATTTCTGCATTATTTGGTATTTTACTATTACCTATTTATTTATTAACTTATTATTTAGGAGCTGGATTTACTTGGATAGCTGATAAAATAGAATATTTTATTACAAATAAAATGAGAATGTAGATAATAATTTTATAAATAATCTATTATAATTATTATAAGAGTATTTTATATGGGGCTGTAAAGGTTTCGACATGGTATTGAAAGATTATAGTTCACAGGTATGATATC
>DJSP01000060.1 GCA_002438065.1 Caryophanales bacterium UBA6331
TAAAACTTTTCACACTATCTATAGATTATAAATTATATATAATTATTTAGCAATAATAAAAATAATTTATTGTAGTGAATTTTATTCACACAAATATGTGAATAAAATTCACTTTTGTTTTTGATAATAAAATGTTATTTTCTAATTGGAAGATATATAAATTATTTTCTAAAATTAAAATGATTGGAGGTGTACGTTATGAAAAAAGTTATAATTAAAACAAGTATTATTTTAACTCTATTTAGTATATTTGGTTTAGTATTTGCAGATGCAAATAAATCATTTGGATTACAGCCGAATGAAATTTCTTCTAGCGGTTTCAACTACTTAGGACGACCTTATCCTCAAGCTTGGGTTAAATTTGTTGCAGGTAGTGGAAGTTCCTTATTCGTTTTGCATAAGGATTATGGATTATATAAAAAAACAATGAGTGAACGAACAAGAAATGTATACGCGAATGTTGAATACAACGAACATTATGATAAACTTGGCAGTGGTGATTATAATTTTCTTGTATTAAATAAGGGTTCTGATAATATATATGGACAATTTGTTTTTTATTCTTCTGAAACATATGAAAATAATTAGTATTAAACTTAATCAATTATTATTATTAACAGCCTGATTATTTAATATCGTGAAAAAAAGATGAATTAAATAATTTTTGATTCTATAATAAATAGTGTTGGTGATAAAATCACTGACACTATTTTATTTAAAAAAAGAGTCACATTCAGAAACTCTAATTTATTTTAGTAATATTTATAATATCTTCTTCTTGAAGATAAGATATTTTTAATTTATCGCCATTATTTTTAAATGGAAGGTTATCTGATAATTCGATAGATGCTTTATATTTTTGATTGTTTGAATCAATAATATAATAATATGTTGTTCCATTTATTACGCTTGATTTTATAGATTTAATTATTATTTCTTTTGATATTTCTTCGCCATTTTGGGTTAGTTTAACATTTTTTAAATAGTTATTAGCTGCTTCATTTATGCCTTTTGATGAATCGGTAACAATTACTTTTTGGTAGTCTTTTACATCAATAAATCCATACATTTTAACTAATCCAGCATCATCTTTTAAACTTACTAGATATGTTGGATTACCTTTAAGATTAATTAATAATGGGAATGTAGATGTATATTTCATTTGTTGAACTGCACCTTCTGCTGATGCCATAGCACTATATTCTTCGGCTCCTGGTACACTATAAAAGCTGGTTTCACCTGTTCTCATATTGGTTAGAATAAAGCCAAGATTTGATTCATCATTTACGATAGATGTTAATCCAGTATAAAGATATATATCGTCGTTCATAGCTAAATAATTATATCCATCGGTTGTATTTACGACGTTCTTTTGAGAAAAGATACTATTTAAGAAACCGTTTTGATATGTTCCCCAGTCATCAACTTGTTCTATGATTAAATTAGCATTAAAGGCAATATCAATCCATGTTGGAATATTTCCAATAAGATATTCTTTACTTTCACCTGTTATAGCATTTAAAATTATTACTCCTTCAACTTTAGCAAGCATATTTATAGCACTATACTTAAGAACAGGCATTACCCAATATGGGTTACCTTTATTATCAATTTCAAATGAGATGTTACCAAAATTCTTGGTTGGATAGGTAAATCTTAATTTGCGATAGACATTATCATTAAATAAGCCTGATTCAACATATTTCATTCCTTTGTCTAATCTAATTAATTCGGCTTTTCCAGTTGTACTATCAACGGTTATGTAGCCTTTTACTCCGTTTTTACGATTTGTTAGCCATTTTATAGGAGATGCATATTCTAAAGGTGTTACTCTAATTATTTTTTCATTATAATTTATTTGAGTATAAATATTTGATACATCATATTGACTTACTAAATCACTCATTTGACCCATAACACGATCTCCTAGTGCTTTACTACTAGTTTTATCTAATAGGGGTAATTTTGAAAAGTCTACTTCTTTAATGTCTGTGTTAAATTCTTTAGTTGTATCTACTTCAATACGATTTGCATATTTTTTTGCCATGAATAAAGGACTTTCTATAAAGTTCCATAACATGATTAAAACTAATATAGATGGCACAGCAAGTTGTAAATAATTTAATTTGATGATTGTTCTATCATTTCTGATAAATCTTTTTAGGTTAAATATTAAACTTATTCCATAGTAAAATAGGATTATAAATATGATAAATAAATATAAGCTAAAGTTATGAATATTTAAAGCTGGTAAGAATAAGTAGTAATAAATAAACGCAAAAAGAAGTGTTAAAATAATACTTAATATTTTTTTCATATGTTCCTCCAAATTTATTATATCAAGAAAAATTAGAATGTGATAGAATATTGTTTGTGATTTGTATGTACTATAATAATTTAAGTGATTTTTATAAAAATAAATTTGGATGTAAGGTTGTTAAACTTTCTTTTGATGGTGGATTTAGTTGTCCTAATAGGGTTAATGGCTCTGGCGGATGTATTTTTTGTTCAGGATCTTATGAATTTGCAGGAGATAGAAAGAAGTCTTTAGAAGAACAATATCAAGAACAAAGAGATACGATGGATAAGAAATGGCCTAATGCGAAGTATATTGCTTATTTTGGATCTTTTACAAACACTTTTGATACACTTGATAATTTAAAGAAAAGATTTGAAAAGGTATTATGTTTTGATAATGTGATTGGTTTATCAATTGGAACAAGAAGTGATTCAATAAGTAGCGAATGTTTTGAATATTTAAGCGATCTTAATAAAAGAACTTTTTTAACTGTTGAACTAGGGTTACAATCTTCATTTAATAAAACTTTAAAGTATATTAATAGAGGTCATGATATAGATGATTTTGATGAATGTGTTAGAAAACTTAAGGAATTGAATATCAATGTGGTTGTACATATTATTGATGGACTTCCTGGCGAAACAGAAGACATGATGCTAGATACAGTTAGACATTTAAATAAACTAGATATAAATGGGATTAAAATTCATAATTTATTTGTGGTAAAAAATACACTACTTGGTAAAATGTATGAGGATAAACCTTTTAAATTACTTGAAAAAGATGAATATATTGATTTGCTGGTAAAGCAAATAAGAATTTTAAAACCTAGTATTGTAGTTCATAGATTAACTGGAGATCCTAGAAAAGAAGACTTGATTGCTCCTTTATGGGCTGTTAAAAAAATTGATGTTTTAAATGGCGTTGTTAAAAAGCTTAAGAAAGATAAAGCCTATCAGGGTATTGATTATAAAGAAAATTAGATAATATTAAAAGAGTTAACTTAAGACCAAATGTTAACTCTTTTTTCTGTTTCAATATACATTAAATCGTTTGAATTAATATTATATGTTTCGTAGAATTTTTCAGTTGATGATAATACTCCGTTTACTCTTATTTCGTTAGGAGAATGAGTATCAATTAAGCTTTGTAATACTTTTGTGCTCTTACTATAATTATTAACCCAAACTTTAGCAAATGATTCGTAAGCTGTTTGATAATCTTCTTTATTTGCATTATCTTTTATTAAGATGTTTGTAATACATTCCATAGCACCTAAATCGGCAATGTTTTCGCCAATTGTACGAGTTCCATTATTAGAAATATTATGAATAATTTCGTAGTTGTTGTAGTAATCTATAACTTTATTTTGAATTTCTTGATATTTTTCTTGGCTTGCTGGAGTGTACCAATTATTAAGTAAACCATTTTCATCAAATTTTGAACCATTATTATCAAACGCATGTGATATTTCATGAGCGATTATGAACCCAATACTTCCAAGATTCTCATATTTATTGTTAATATCTTTAATTACTTTAGTACTTCCGGTTAAAATATTAATTGAATTTGATGTAACATCATAATAGGCATTAAATGTATAATCTGGTAGAGCATTAGTAGTATCATTTGTATTTAACATTTCATATGATTTTGATCTTACTACTTTGTTAAGGTTAATAATATTTTTTACTAATGAAAGCTTACTGTCAAAATCATAATATAAAGAAAAATCTTTAGTATAGGTTGTGCCAATATTTATTTTAATATTGTTTAGTTTAGTTACAGCCTTACTTTTAGTTTCATTATCCATCCAAGATGTATTTATCATATCTTCATATTCTTTAATTATTTCATTTGTAAGATTTGAAATATAATTTTTTATTTCTTCGCTTAAGTATTTGTTATTGTAACTTTTAGAAATCTCATTAGGATATGCTTGTTTAATTAAATCATAAGCTGTTTCTTCTCTAGTATATTCTTTACCTAATAAATTTTTATTTAGTTTAGTAAAGATTGTTTCGTAATTTTCAGTTGTATATCTAGCATATGTTTGAAGTATTTTAATTGTTGCAAGATTTTTCCATAATGAAAGGTTACTGTTTGTTAAATATTTATTTAATTCTTGATATGATTTTTCATCAACTAAACTTAATTTATCTATTTTAGATAGGCCTAATTCATTAAAATAATTGTTTATATCTAAGTTAGTATATATTTTACTTAATGCTCCTTTATCAATAATATTATAATATTTTTCAGTATTTAATAAATCGTCTTGTTTTAATGAATTTTTGGCTAAATTTGTATAGAAATTATCGATTTGATTGGTAATATCTAAGGCCTCTCCAGCTGAATAACCATATTTTCTTAATAGTTTATTATTGTATAATTTAAAGTTATTTTTTACACTTGTTAAAGTTTCGTTACTATAATAATCTGATGAATAGTCAAAATCCATTGGAATTGTTGTTATATATAAAATGTTCTTTCCTGTTTTAAAATCTTTCATAATTGATTTAGACATTAATAATTCAATACCTAGTTCTTTTTCTAATTTTATTGCTTCGTTTATAAATTCATTAATATTTGTTACTTTATTTATTCTGTCTAGGTATGGCTCTAAATCTTTTAATCCATTCCTGTTACGAGCATCAATATTTAAATATTCATTATAGAATTCTTTAATATTTTTTTCTTCACTTGTAGTTGGATTGTTTACAATTTCTTTTACGATATTGTTTGCATCATTTGATATTTCTTTGTTTAGATCGTCAATATATGACCAGTCATCGTCTTTATCTTTAAGTGTTTCTTTGTTTATGTATTCATAATAGTTATCAATGTAATTTTTATTTAAGTAAATAAAGGCAGCTACTATAACTATAACAAATATTATTGCATATAGAATATAATTTTTTGTTTTATTTTTAGTCACCGAACAACACCTTCTCTTGATTATATTTTTTTATTATTAGGAATACAGTTATAATAGATAATATGAGTGTACTTATTATGGTCATTAAAATATTTAAAGTATTAAAGTTATTTGAGAATATATCCATAAGAATTTGAACACAGTTGACGATTGGAATTGCATAGTAAATCAAGCTATCGGTTGAAATACTTAGGATATTTGTAAATAAAGGAATCATTGATAAGTATTGTAATACGGCAAGTTTGATTCCGGCTTCTTTAGCTGTTTTAGTGTTAGCAACTAGGATTGTCGCTAGAGCAGAAATTACAAGTGATGATGCTAAACTTACGCATAATCCGATTAAAATACTTTTAGTTGATATAGATATATTTAAATTGCTAAATGATACAAAATAATGGCTTGAAATAACTAAGGTTAGTAATACGGATAGAAATTCGATTATTGATGCGGCAGCACTAGCAATAAAGTTGGCTAGATATTTTCCTAGTATTAATTCTTTTTGAGATATTGGAAAACTTAGGATAGTTTCTAGGGTTCCACTTTCTTTTTCGGTAACGGTTGTTGAAATTGCCATTGACTGAGAAGTTGATATTATTCCAGCAAAAATAAGCATAAATAGGGTTGAATAAATTGTTACTAGAATAAAGTCACTACCTTCTAGTTCTTTAAATTCATAATTGTATTTGGCGGTTATTTCTTCATAATCAATACCTTCTCCAGTAACATATGTTATTAGTTCATTGTTTTTTAATGATTCAAAGTAACCTCTAATTAAACTTTGAAGTTGATAACCATCTTGACTGTTATCGGTATAAAAGTAATACTTTTTTTCTTCTTCGTTATAATCTATGTAGGCACTGATATCTTTTTCTTTGTAGGATTTTTCCATTTCACTCAAATTATCATATTTAACTGTTTCTAATTGATATTCGCTACTTACGATGTTTTCGATAATATTTGGTTCAAAGTCAATTCCTACTTTGTATGGTTCTAAAACTTGGTTTTGATCAAACATGACTCCATAAACGATGACAAAGAACATTCCTATTAAAGGCATAGCAAGTAAAGTTATAAAAGTTTTTTTATCTCTAACGATAGAGCGAAGTTCTTTTTTAATTGTTATTTTAATATTATTCATTGGCTTCTCCTATTAATTTTAAAAAGGCATCTCTAATGTTGGTGGTATTAGTATTTTTTAAAATTTCTTCACTTTTTCCATAGGCGATAACTTTACCTTTATTAATAAGTAATAGCTTATCACAGATATTTTCTGCTTCTTCCATGTAATGGGTTGAATATAATATGCATTTGCCTTTAGTTTTTTCTTCGTTAATAAAATCTAAAATTGTTTTACTAGAAATAACATCTAACCCACTTGTTGCTTCATCTAATATATAATATTTAGGGTTATGAACTAAGCAACGAGCAATACATGTTCTTTGGTATTGACCGGTAGATAAATTTTCAATTCTTTGATAAGCAAATGATTCCATATTAAATCTTTTAATAATATCATTTATTATTTTCTCTAACTTTTCTTTAGGAACTTCATAATATTCACCACACATTTTTAATAATTCGTATGGAGATATATCTTTATATAATTTAGTATTTCCTGACATGAATGCGATATTTTTCTTAATTGTTTCATTATTTTTTTGATAGTTCATATTATCAACTAGAATCTCTCCACTATCTGGTTTCATAATGCCTGATATCATTCTAAGCAAAGTTGTTTTTCCAGCTCCATTAGGTCCTAGAATACCTAAAACTTCTCCTTCCATAGCAGTAAATGAGATATTATCATCAGCAAGAAATGTTTCTATTTTATTTTGATTATTTTTCTTTCGAAAACTTTTAGTTACGTTTTTTATTTCAATCATGTTAACTCCTTTTTACTATACACAAGTATATCATTTTATAGGGAAAATAAAAAGAATTATTGTGAGATAATTCTTTGTTAATAACTTGTTAGATTTCAACATTTTCTTGTTCTAACATATCTTTAAATTGAACTTTAAATTTTTCAATTTCTTTCTTTAAACTATCAGGATAAATATTTTTAGCATTTTTAACTGCTTCATAAATATGTTTAATTCTTACCTCAGGGGAGTTTTCGAATACAGCATAACTGAATGCATTAGCTAGTAAGGTTAAAGTTATATCTGGGTATCTACTAGAAATTTCATATACTCTTTTATATTCACTTGTCATATCAACTAAAAATGTGAATATTTTTTCTTTTTGGAAATCTGTATAAGCAAGTTTTACACCCATTTTCTTTTCGAATTTAGGATATGTTCCCATAAGAATTTTTACAACTGTTTCAGGATCGCTTTCGGCAACATCTATTTTAATAAATCTACGAAGGAACGCTCTATCTCTTAGGATGTATGCTTCATATTCTTCGGTTGTTGTTGCGCCTATCATTTTAATAGTTCCACGATCTAAGAATGGTTTTAACATATTAGCAAAATCGATGTTGTTATTTGGATTTTTATTAACTAATAAGTGTACTTCATCAATAAATAGAATTGTATTGCTTTTAGTTTTTAATTCATTAAGTAATATTTCTAATCTAGCATCGGTGTTACCATTTTCGGTTGTACTACCTAAAAGTGATGTAATGTTGATTTTAATAATGCTCCATCCTTTCAAGGCGTTTGGAACGTCTCCTTTTTGGATACGATAGGCAAGTCCTTCTACTAAAGCAGTTTTACCTATACCTGGCTTACCTGTTAACAATGCAGCTTTATCAGGGGTAATTAGGGCTAAAATCATTTCATTAATTTCTTTATCTCTTCCGATTGACGGGTTTGTAATATATTCTTTTTTAGTTAAATCTTCACCATATCTTTCAAGAATACTTATTTTAGTTTCTTTATTTGTTTCATTATTTTTTTGTTCATTATTATTTGTTTCAGTTGTTAATGTTTCGATATTATCATCTAAAGTTTCTAATGTTTCCACTTTCATTACTCCTTTTTTAACGTAGTTTATTATATCTTATCGTGATTAAAATGGCAATATTTTCTTACTATAACCATTTTGAATTGCATAACAGTCATGGGTGGCAATAAATGCTTTGCTATCATATTTTAAGATGTGATATTTAAAATTATAATATTCATCGAATGGAAGAATTACTAATAATGTTGGTTCTTTGTCAATGAATATTCCACCTTTATTACCAATCTCGGTTACGCCTAATTTTAAATCTTTAACAATATATTTTTCTAAATTTTTCCAGTTTTTACTTTTAATATATATCATTTTACTATCATTTACTCCTAACATGACTATATCAATCATTTTTGATGAAACTGTTAGAATAAAGATGGCATAAATTGTTTTAGTAATTCCAAATAAGAAAGCACCACTTATTATAATAAATGTGTTGATAATACTATTGCACTGGCCAATCGGATATTTAAAATACTTGTTTAAAATCGATGCTAAGACATCTGATCCTCCCGTATTAAAGCCGGAACGATATATAATGCCATTAGTAATTCCGATTCCTATTGAACAAATAAGTATTATTAAAAATTCGTTTTTTAAATAGCCTTGCAAACTATATGAAAATGTACTGGTATATGATATTAAAATGGTAAATATTGATGATCCTATTATTGTGTATATCACCTTATCTTTGCCTAGTAAAAAATAAGTCATTATTACTATGATAAGTGCACTTATAATTATGAATATAGTTGTAGGTAATCCAGTTAATGCTTTAATTACAATTGCTAAACCACTTATTCCACCAATAACAATATTATTTGGGACTAAAAAGGTATTATATATTATTCCATATATAAATGATGCTATAGTAAAAAATATAAGTCTGATTAAGAAATTTTTTCTTTCTACTTCGTTGATAATACTTACTTTTTTATGAAATAAATTTAACCTTTTCATATTATACACCTTATCATAATATTACTATTTTTTTAGATTATAGTAAAGAAAAAAACACCTAAAGGTGTTTTAATTGTTATTATTCAATGATTTCAGTAACTGTACCAGCACCAACTGTACGTCCACCTTCACGAATTGAGAACTTAGTTCCATTTTCTAAGGCAACTTTTGCAATTAGTTCAACTGTCATTTCTACGTTATCACCAGGCATAACCATTTCAACTCCTTGAGGAAGTTCAATTACACCAGTAACATCAGTAGTTCTGAAGTAGAATTGTGGTCTGTAGTTTGAGAAGAATGGAGTATGACGTCCACCTTCTTCTTTAGATAATACATATACTGAAGCCTTGAATTTTTTATGAGGATGTACTGAACCTGGTTTAGCTAATACTTGTCCACGTTCAACATCTTCTCTATTGATACCACGAAGTAAAACTCCAGCGTTATCTCCTGCTTCAGCATAATCTAAAGATTTTCTGAACATTTCAATACCAGTAACAACTGTCTTTCTTGTATCTTTTAATCCAACGATTTCAACTTCGTCATTAAGATTTAATCTACCTCTTTCAACACGTCCAGTAACAACTGTACCACGTCCTGAAATTGTAAATACGTCTTCAATACTCATTAAGAAAGGTTTATCTGTATCTCTATCCGGTGTTGGGATATAATCATCAACAGCAGCCATTAAGTCTTTTATAGCTTGAACGCTTGCAGGATCTCCTTCTAATGCTTTTAATGCAGAACCTCTAATAATAGGGCATTCTGGATCATAACCATATTCTCCTAATAATTCTCTGATTTCCATTTCTACTAAGTCTAGTAATTCTGGATCATCAACTTGATCACATTTGTTCATGAATACTACGATTCTTGGAACTCCAACTTGACGAGCAAGTAAGATATGTTCTCTAGTTTGTGGCATAGGACCATCTGCAGCTGAAACAACTAAGATAGCTCCATCCATTTGTGCAGCACCAGTGATCATGTTCTTAACATAGTCAGCATGTCCTGGGCAGTCTACGTGAGCATAGTGACGTTTGTCAGTTTCATACTCAACGTGAGCAGTATTAATAGTAATACCTCTTTCTCTTTCTTCAGGGGCTTTATCGATATTTGCATAATCAACAAAGTCTGCTTTTCCTTCGTCATGTAAAACCTTTGTAATTGCAGCAGTTAATGTTGTTTTACCATGGTCTACGTGTCCAATAGTACCAATATTAACATGTGGTTTACTACGATCAAATTTTTCTTTTGCCATTTTATTTTTCCTCCTATTTCTTTTCTTTCTATAAAATTATTTTATCTAATTCTTGAACTTTATTCAAGTATTATTCAATTAGTTTACGCTGTTTTTCTTAATGATTTCTTCAGCGATTGATTTTGGAACTTCTTCATAATGATCTTTTTCCATTTGGAAGTTAGCACGTCCTTGTGTATTACTTCTTAAATCAGTCATGTAACCAAACATTTCTGATAGTGGAACAAGAGCAATAATTCTAATTGAGTTTCCAATTGATTCTTGTCCTAGTGGTCTACCACGACGAGAAGTTAAATCTCCCATTACATTACCCATGTATTCTTCTGGAGTGTCAACTACTACCTTCATGATAGGTTCTAGAAGTACTGCTTTACATTTTTCTTTAGCAGCTTTTAATGCCATTGATGCAGCGATTTTGAATGCCATTTCTGATGAGTCTACATCATGGTATGATCCGTCAAATAATGTTGCTTTTATATCAACCATTGGATAACCAGCAAGGATACCACCAGCCATAGCTTCTTGTAATCCTTTATCTGTTACAGGAATATATTCACGAGGAACAACTCCACCAACGATTGCATCAACGAATTCATAACCTTTTCCTGGATTTGGTTCAAATTTAACCCAAACATGTCCATATTGTCCACGTCCACCTGATTGTTTGATATATTTACCTTCACAATCTCCAGCAACTGTGATAGTTTCACGATATGCAACTTGCGGTCTACCTTGGTTAACTTCTACACCAAATTCTCTTCTCATTCTATCGATAATGATGTCTAAGTGTAATTCACCCATACCTGATAATACAGTTTGACCTGTTTCAGTATCAGTTTTAACTCTTAATGTAGGATCTTCTTCAACAAGCTTTTGAATAGCAATTGCCATTTTATCTTGATCATTTTTAGATTTAGCTTCTATTGCAATATCAATAACTGGTTCTGGGAATTCCATACCTTTCATCTTAGCAAATGCTTTTTCATCACATAATGTATCGGCAGTTGTAGTATTTTTTAATCCTACTGCAGCAGCGATTTCACCAGCATAAACTTCAGTGATTTCTTTACGTTGATTTGCATGCATTTGTAAAATACGTCCGATTCTTTCTTTAACTCCTTTAGTTGAGTTAAGTACATATGAACCTGCTTTTAACACACCAGAGTAAACTCTGAAGAATGATAAACGTCCAACGAATGGGTCTGTCATAATTTTGAATGCTAGGGCAGTAAATGGTTCAGAATCACTAGGATGTCTCTTAATATCATTTCCATCTTTATCTACGCAATCAATTGCTTCAATATCTGTAGGTGCTGGTAAATAATCAATAACAGCATCTAATAAAGCATGAGTACCTTTGTTTCCTAGAGCATCAGCACATAATACAGGGAAGAATTTAACTGCTAATGTAGCTTTTCTAATAGCTGCTTTTAATTCAGCAACAGAAATTTCTCCACCTTCTAAGTATTTTTCCATTAAAGCGTCATCAAATTCAACAACTGATTCTAATAGAATAGTTCTGTATTCTTCAGCTTTATCTTGCATATCAGCAGGAATTGGAATTTCTTTAACTTGTTGTTGTTCGGTTCCATCATATTCATATGCTTTCATTTCAACTAAATCAATATATCCAGTAAAATGATCTTCAGCACCAATTGGCAACATAATTGCAGCAGCGTTGGCGCCTAATCTATCTTTAATAGTTTTTAAACTATAATAATAGTCTGCCCCCATTTTTTCCATTTTGTTAGCACAAATCATTCTTGGAACTTTATATTCATTAGCTTGTCTCCAAACTGTTTCAGTTTGAGGCTCTACACCAGCTTGAGCATCGATTAGGGCAATAGCACCATCTAATACTCTTAAACTTCTTTGAACTTCAATTGTGAAGTCAACGTGTCCTGGTGTATCGATTATATTAAGTCTATAACCTTTCCAGTGTGCAGTTGTTGCAGCACTTGTGATTGTGATACCTCTTTCTTGTTCTTGGGCCATCCAGTCCATTTGAGATTCACCATCATGTGTTTCACCAATTTTATGAGTGATACCTGTTAAGAATAAAATTCTTTCAGTTGTAGTAGTTTTACCGGCATCAATGTGAGCCATTATACCGATATTTCTTAGTTTATCTATTGAAACGTCTCTTGCCATAGTAACCTACCATCTATAATGAGCAAATGCTTTATTTGCTTCAGCCATTTTATGAGTATCTTCTCTCTTCTTAGCAGCTCCACCAACACCATTTGATGCATCAATGATTTCAGCAGCTAATTTATTTGACATTCCTCTTCCTGGTCTTAATCTTGAATAATTGATTAAGTAACGAAGAGCAAGTGTTTGTCCTCTTGTTTCACTAACTTCAATTGGAACTTGAACGTTAGATCCACCAACACGACGTGATTTTACTTCTAATGCAGGAGTTATATTTTCCATTGCTTTAGTGAAAACTTCCATCGGATCTTTATTTGTTTGTTCTTTTATTTTATCAAATGCCTCATTAACGATTCTAGTAGCTGTACCTTTTTTACCGTCATTCATAACTGCATTAATTAATTTAGTAACAACTTTTGAATTGTATATAGGATCTGGTAAAACATCACGTTTAATTGCACGTCTTTTACGCATATTTTTTCCTCCTTATTTAACTATTTTTTCTTTGGTTTTTTAGTACCATATTTACTTCTTGATTGTTTACGATCATTAACACCTTGAGTGTCTAATGTACCACGAACGATGTGATAACGTACACCGATAAGGTCTTTAACACGTCCACCACGAACTAAAACAACACTATGTTCTTGTAAGTTATGTCCTTCACCTGGAATATAAGTATCTACTTCACGACCATTTGATAATCTTACACGAGCATATTTTCTTAATGCTGAGTTTGGTTTCTTTGGAGTTTTTGTACCAACACGAGTACATACACCTCTCATTTGTGGATGATCAGTTGCTGTAGTCTTTCTTTCCATACTATTAAAACCGATGTTTAATACAGGACTTTTTTTCTTTTTAGTTTTGTTTTTTCTTCTTGTCTTAACTAATTGGTTTATTGTAGGCATTTTAATACTTCCTTTCTATACACACATCCCGGTGTGTTGTATTACTCATAAATCAAGGTTCTATGCGACATAGAACCAAAATTTAAAATGCAAATATAATATACCACTTGACTATTGTAGTGTCAAGCATAAGTTTGATGTTTTAGGGAAAAAATATTATATGAATTTTCGCTAATTTTATATTGACTTATTATTTTATTATTTGATATTCTATTACCTAAGGAACATTTAATTGTTTAGGTGATTACCTTATTTCTATATTTTTTATACGAAATGAGGTGGTCGTTATGAATAAAAAGTTATTATATTTTATAATTTTCAATTTATTTGTAATTGTTTTTATTTTACTTTTTATCATTGTTAAAATGATTGGGTTAAAATAAAAACACCAAACACGGGGTTTTGGTGAATACTAAATTTTTAGGTAATCACTTAACATCTCAAAATTAAGTGTTCCTTTTTTATTTTATGTAAGTTTTCCTTACATATTCATGATACCAAATTTTTTAATCTTATTCAAGATATAAAAATATTATTATATGAATTTTCGTTGTTTTATATTGACTTATTATTTTATTATTTGATATTCTATTACCTAAGGAACATTTAATTGTTTAGGTGATTATCTTATTTCTAAATTTTTATATGAAATGAGGTGGTCGTTATAAATAAAAATTTATTATATTTTATAATTTTTAATTTATTTGTAATTGTTTTTATTTTACTTTTTATCATTGTTAAAATGATTGGGTTAAAATAAAAACACCATAAACAGGGGTTTTGGTGATTTCAAACTTTTTAGGTAATCACTTAACATCTCAAAATTAAGTGTTCCTTTTTTATTTTATGTAAGTTTTCCTTACATATTCATTGTAGCAAAAATTAAACGGATTTTCAATATGTTGAAATTATAAAAATTACATATTTTTACCAATTAACTAATTGTTGTTCTAATTTTAAATCAATTTTATATTTATCTTTAGCTTCTTTTTGAACTAATTTAATTAAATTTAAAATATCAGATGATGAAGCATTATTTTTATTAATAATAAAGTTAGCGTGTTTAGTACTAATTTCTGCTCCACCAATGCTTTTTCCCTTTAGGCCTAGTTCTTCTATTATTTTACCAGCATAATTTCCTTCGGGATTTCTAAATACACTACCAGCTGATGGATATTCTAAAGGTTGGCTGTTTTTTCTTTTTAATAAATTTTCTTTTATTTTGCTAGTTATTTCATCATGATTACCAAATTCTAGTTTAATATTTGCAGCAATACAAATTAAATTTTTGTTAGCTTGAAATATTGAATATCGATAATCGAATTTTAATTTTTCTAACGGTATTTCTTCGATTTGTAATTTCTCATTTAGGGCAATAACACTTTTAATGATGTTACTCATATTACTACCATAAGCACCTGCGTTCATATATATTGCTCCACCAATTGTCCCTGGTATTCCTATTGCAAACTCTAGTCCAGTTAAATTATTTTTAATACTTTCTTGAACTAATTTACTTAAAATCATACCTGATTCGACATATATTTCATTTTGTTTAATTTCAAATTTATTTAATTTATCTAATTTAATAATTATCCCATTAAATTCTTTATCACTAAATAAGATATTACTTCCTTTTCCTAAAAGAAAATAATTAATGTTATATTTATGAATTAATGTTATTAGTTCTTTTAAATTGTTAATATTATTTGGATATATAACCAATTTAGCAACACCACCTGTTTTGTAAGTTGTTAAGGTGGATAGTGATATATTTCTTTCGATTTTTCCTAAATTAAGTTTTTCTAATTTTAAAATAAAATTATTCATGATTATTCTCCTTCTTAATTATATGTTTATTATATTAAAAAAAGGAAAGCATAGTTTCCCCTTTGCATTAACATTCTTCTGTGCAAGCACTTGATTGATTTACGTATCCTTTGGTTGTATATTCTTTACATTTTATATATGCTTTATATTCAAAAATACCCATATTAGAAGTGGTTTTAATGTATCCGTTACATTCTTCTTCATTAACTTTATTTGTTAAAGTATTATTGTAATTTGATAAATCTTGTAATGAGATTGTTTCATTGTTTTTTAAAAGTCCTGGATTTTCTCCATAATAAGCCTTAGCAACATCTGTCATTTTCTTCTCTAATGTCTTATATTCTTTATTATCATTTTTTATTTTTAGACCAATTATGGTTAATCCGCCAACTAATATTACTATTAAAATTAACCATATTACCATATTTTTCTTCATAATATCTCAACTGCCTTTATTATTCCACTAAGAGTATCAATTTCACTATAAAATTTATATATAAAATATATAGCTATTAATAATGCGAAGATAAGTAGTCCCATTAGAAATAGCATCATTTTAAAGCCCCAACCTTTTTTATTTAATTTCATATTCTTAACCTCTAATTAATTATAACAATAAATAATAAATTATGTAAACAAAAAACTTCCCAGTTGTGGGAAGTCTAAGTTTAGTAATTAAACTAATTCAACAGTAGCTCCAGCTTCTTCTAATTTAGCTTTAATTTCGTTAGCTTCGTCAGCAGAAACATTTTCTTTAATATTTCCACCTTTGTCAGCTACTCCTTTAGCTTCAACTAATCCTAAGCCAGTGATTTCTCTTATAACTTTGATAACACCGATTTTAGCAGCTCCAGCGTCTTTTAAAACTACAGTTTTAGTAGAAGGTCCTTCTTCAACAGCAGCAGCAGGTGCAGCAGCAACAGCAACAGCAGATGGGTCTACTCCGAATTCCTCCTTCATTGCGTCAACTAATTCTTTTACTTCAAGAATAGTCATTTCTTTTAATGAATTAATAAAATCTTCTTTAGTAATTTTAGCCATTTTTATTTCTCCTTTCCTAATATTACTTTTCTTCTAATCCTTCAGCATATAAGTTTAATGCTATAGATAGATTTTTAACGTGTTCTATCATACCACCTGCAAGCATAGTAAGTAATCCTTCCATAGATGGAATAGTTGCATATTCATTAATTTCATCTATTGTAGCTACTTCGCCATTAATAATTCCGCTTCTGATTTCAGCACATTTGTGATCTTTAGTAAAAGCACTAATAGCTTTAATAGGTGCTAATAATTCTTTACCAAATACAATAGCGTTAGGTCCTTCAAGAGTATCAGATAAATCTATGTTTAATTCATCTGTTGCTCTTTTAACAAGGGTATTCTTATAAATCTTAACTTCACCATTAGCTTCTTTAACTTTGTTTCTTAATTCAGCCATATCAGCAACAGTTAATCCTTGATAAGAAAATAATACTACAGATTCAGAATTCTTAATTTTGTTAGCAATTTCGTTTACTACTTCTTTTTTTGCATTAAGAATTTTTGTACTTGCCATATTTTCCTCCTTTTTTATAAAAAAACTTTCCATGAGGAAAGTACAAGTTCTTTCCTCGGCTGGTTTATTAAGCTTAAAGCCCCAGCTGTCTACGGATAAAAAGTTTTTTTAACAATTTTTAATATACAACATTTGTAACTATTTGTCAAAAGAATTTGTATTTAATTTAATTCCAGGACCCATAGTAGTACAAATTGATACACTCTTAACGAATGTTCCTTTAACTGTTTTAGGTTTGTTTTTGATTATTGTATTTACAAAATATGTTAAGTTTTCTTCTAAAGATTTTTCATCAAAAGATACTTTTCCAATAATACTATGAACATTTCCTAAAGAATCAGCACGGTATTCAATCATACCTTTTTTGATATCTTCAACAGTTTTTTCTGGTGTAGTAGTAACTGTTCCAGTCTTAGGGTTTGGCATTAATCCTTTAGGCCCTAAAACTTTACCAATTCTACCTAATGCAGGCATCATTTCTGGTGTTGCAACGATTACATCATAATCAAACCAATTTTCATTTGAAATTTTATCAATTAAATCTTGTTCTCCTACAAAATCAGCTCCAGCTTTTTTAGCAGTTTCAGCAGCAGCTCCTTTAGCTAAAACTAAGATTTTTTTAGATTTTCCAGTACCATTTGGTAGTACGATTGATCCTCTTAATTGTTGATCTGATTTCTTTGTATCAATATTTAAATGCATAGCTACTTCAACAGAACTATCAAATTTAGTAGTACTTGTTTCTTTAACTAAGCTAATTGCTTCTTTAACATCGTATAATTTTGCTTTTTCGATTTTTTTAGAAGCTTCCACGTACTTTTTTCCTAATTTTCTCATTTTATTCCCTCCAATCGTGGTAGATTTTGCGGATTATTAATTTTCTTCAGTTTCTTTGTTTTCGCCAATAACTTCTACTTCAGCGTTATTGTTACTTGCAGATTCTTCCATCTTTTCTAATGCTGCTTCACGTTTAGCTTCAGCAATTTCAGCTTCTTTTGCTTCAAGTGCTTGTTCTTTTAGTTCTTCATCATTAATTCCTTCAACGGCGATACCCATATTACGAGCAGTTCCTTCAATAATTTTCATTGCTGCTTCAATAGTATAAGCATTTAAATCTGGCATTTTAGTTTCAGCTATTTTTCTTAAATCTTCTTTTGAGATAGTTGCAACAACTTCGTTAGCACCCTTTTTAGATGCTTTGTTAATTTTTGCAGCTTTTTTAAGTAAGAAAGCAGCTGGTGGAGTCTTTAATACAAAACTAAATGTTCTATCATCATAAATTGAGATTTCAACAGGTAGAATATCTCCCATTTTATCTTTAGATGCATCATTAAATTTAGTACAAAATTCTCCTAAATTAATTCCAGCAGGTCCTAAAACTGTTCCAACAGGAGGAGCAGGTGTAGCTTTTCCAGCAGGAATTTGTAATTTAATTTTCTTTACGACTTCTTTTGCCACGAAATACACATCCTTTCATATTTTCGCTTAGTGGTATGGGCAAATCCGCATTCCCCTCCACTTACAATTAAACCTAATTGCAACTTGGACTATACCACAATTTCTTTCATTTTACAATACAAATTTTGATTGTTTATTAAAAATATAATAAAAACTCTAAATTAATAGAGTTATTAGTCATTATTTAATTGTTGATACTTGGAATAATTCTACTTCAACTGGTGTTTCTTGACCAAATAAATCAACTAATACTGTTAATCTACTGTTTTCTAAATCTAATGTACTAATTGTTCCGTCCATACCTTTAAATGGTCCATCAACAATTGTAACTTTGGTTCCAACAGTAAGTTCTTTATCAACATCCATTCTAGTCATACCCATATTAGCTAGAATTTTATCAATTTCTTGTGGTTTTAATGGAGTTGGTTTTGCTCCTTTTCCACTTGATCCAATAAATCCAGTAACTCCTGGAGTATTTCTTACAATATACCATGCTTCATCAGTCATAATCATTTCAACTAAAATATAACCTGGAAACATTTTTTTCTTTTTTTCTTTAATGCTTCCATCTTTCATAGTTTCTTTAACTGTTTCTTCAGGTACAATAATTCTAAAAATATTATCTTTGAATCCCATTGATTCGGCACGCATTTCAAGTTTTTCTTTAACTTTAGATTCATGTCCTGAATAAGTGTTAACTACATACCATTCTTTTTCCATATATTATAACCCCTTTACTAATGAACTAATCCATGCAAATAATGCATCTAAACCATAAAAATATAAACCAAATATTACAATAAATATAATAGTTGCTACACCATATTTAGTTAAATCTTGTTTAGAAGGCCAATTTACTTTTTTAAGTTCAGCTTTTACTTCAGAACTATATGATTTTTTTGGTTCTTTTTTCTTTGATTTCTTAGTTTCTTTCTTTAATTTTTTGTTAGTAACTTTTGCTTTTTCAACAGTTACTTTTGATTCTTCTTTTTGTACTTTAGCTGCTTTTTTACTTGTATTTTTCTTTTTTACATCTTTTGCCATAATATCTCCTTTTTTATTTCAAATAAAAAACGCTTTTTGCGTCAACAAGAATATATCAAAATCTTAGGATAATTGCAATAGTTTTGGGTAGTTATCTTAAAAATTAGAGTTTTTATCTTACAAATTTAAGCGTTTTTTCAACCATTTTACGATGAGTATCATAATAATTTTGAATTTGTTTTCTGATTTCTTTGCATATTTTTATTTTATATTCTAATTCTAAATTGTCAAATATTTTTGAAAGATCATAGTTTAAAGCTTCTTCCAAAGACAAAACCATTTGAGGGAATTTCCTTAAAGTGTCTGTTGTAAAATAATCTTCATAATTGGTACTAAAAGAAAAAGTTCCAAAGCATGATCCGTAAATTAATATATCATTATAATCTTTTAAAAAAATGCAACCATTGTCAAACATGGGAACTAAAGAAATATGTTCTTTTGACTTAACAAAAAATACATTATATTCCCATCTGTCATACTGACCAAATAAAATGTCTATAGCGATAATTTTAAACATTTGACTTAAATATATTTCGTAATCTTCATGTTTCATAGCTTTTTTTATTAAATTATTTATTTCTATAAAACTATTTTCACTATTGTATCCTTTTATTATTTCAGTAAAATAATAATATAATAAATTAGGTTTTCTATAATTTGGACTTATAAGTCCTATTTCATCATTAAATTTAACTATTTTATGTTTTACAGTGCTAGCCTTGATTTCTTCAAATAATTTTTCCATAAATAATTCTTGAAAAGCATTATTAGACTTAAAATAAAAATATTTACTATTAATTTTTAGCCAATTATTATACATTGATAATAAATCATATTCTATATTTATTGATTTAGCCAAGTTCAGAATATATTTTTCATTTGAAGAATCATAGCCATTTTGGAAGCAGGAAAATTTAGTCATATCGGCTATATGATTTGGTTCAAGCATTTCACTTAAGTCTGGTATTTTTATCATAAGTAAGTCGCCTCTTTACATGAGGTGTATAATAACATACATTTTAATAATTTTCAATTATAGAATTTGTTTTTTCTCTTATTCGTCCAACTGTGTTATATATTGTCTTTATATTTAACTTTAATATCATGGAAATATCTTTAGTTGTAAAGCCGTTTATAAATAACTTGAATACATCTTTTTCTTTTGGCGATAATGAGATTAATATTTTGTTAACTAAGTCTTCACAATTATCATTAATAGTTATTATTCTTTCAGGATTATACTTCATATCACTTATTTTTTCTAAATTTGATTTTTTTAGAGTTATGTTATTTATACTTGTTTCGTTTAGATGAGTCAAATTTTTATTTGCAGTTGCAATTTTAAAACGATTATATAACTTTCTTCGAATGCACAAGCTTATAAATGTGGGAAATGATGATGCTAGTTCATCTCGGTAATTAATAATAGCATCATTAAAAGCATAATAGGCTTCTTGTTTTACTTCTTCAATATCAAGTTTTAGTGTTTTTATTGTATTTTCATATTTATGAATAATTACATCTACTAAATAACTATATTTATCAAAAATAGCATCAGTTACGTCTTCATTATTATCACAAATCATTGATGTTAATTCATTTTCAGAAAACTCCATTAATTGTCAATTCCAAATAGTAAAATTCCAGCTGATACTGAAGCGTTAAGGGAATTTACTTTTCCTTTCATTAAAATACTTAATATTTCATCGCAATTTTTTCTTACTAATTTACTTACACCAAATCCTTCGGATCCAATTATTAAACATACTTTATCGGCGTAATTTACTTTACGATAATCAGTTCCATCAGCTTCTGCTGCATAGATAAAAAATCCTTTGTCTTTTAGTTTGTTAATGGCGTTTACTAAGTTATTAACCATGATTATGTTTACTCTCTCTAAGGCTCCCGTACTTGTTTTCATAACTGTTTCGGTAACTAATACTGAACGATCTTTAGGAATAATTATATTTTTAATTCCTCTTGCTTCACATGATCTAATTATAGCTCCAAAGTTGTGAGGATCTTCTAAATGATCTAACATTAAAACAAAGGTATCGTCAGTAATATCATCTATATTTCCATATTCATAATCTAATATTTCAAAAATTATTCCTTGATTATTTTTTAACATTTTATCCATTAATTTAGGATCTGTTAAAACATATTTTATATTATTATCTTTTATCTTTTTAATTATTTCTTGATCTTTAAAATTTGTTGATAATAGAACTTTTCTTATTTTAGAAGGCTCTAATTCATTAAAAACGTTTTTTCCACATACTCTCATAAAATCTTCTCCATTATTTCATTTAATCTATTTTTATCATTTTGATATAAATAACCTATTAAACATTCAAAACCAGTGGCTTTATGATAAGTTACTATATCATTGTTTTTACTACGATGCATTTTGGCGTTACGACCTTTTTTTACAATATCTAATTCGGTTTCTGTTAAGATATTTTCTTGTTCTAATTTTTCTAAAAGTTTTCTTTGACTTTTAGCACTTACAAAATTAAGACTTTCAGTTTGAAGGTCATTAACATTTTTTATTCCTTTATTAATTAAATGATTACGAACTATAAGTTCATATACAGCGTCTCCTAAGTATGCAAGGATTAAATATTCCATAAACATCACGGTTATAATATAGCATATTTAATTAAAAAGAAAAAGAATTAAATGGAAATAATTCTTATATTAATTTTTCAATTAGTTCTTTATTGCGAAGTAGTCTTGGTTCGCTTGGATTATATTTTAAAGCTTTATTTACATAAATATAGGCTTCTTTATAATTTTTTTGATTATATTCACAAATAGTTAGAAGATCTTCAATTGTTCCATTGTAACAAGCTGGATCATTAATATATGTCTTTGGATTTGATTTGATTTGGAGGGCAAGTAATAGATATAACTTAGCTTTATTATATTCATTTAGATGGTAATATATTAGTCCTGTTTCGTAGTATCCTTCTCTTAAATATGGTGCTTCACTAATACTCATGATAGCGTATCTTAGGGCTTCATTATAGTCTTTTAAGTTATAATATGATCTTGATATGAAACGCATAGATGCACATCTTTCATCGCGCCATGTGGCATTTTTCATTTTAAGATGATGTTTTAAAGTTTTAATTGCTTCTTTATATTTTCCGTAAAACATATATTCTCTTCCTAAATAGTGATAGTTACGATCATTTTTAGGATTTTCTTTAACTGAAAGTTCAAGTAGTGGTAAATAAGAACTTCGTGATTTGGTACTATCTGGATAATGTTTTAATACTATGTCTTCTATTAAAATAGTTTTAGAATTTTCTAGAGAACACTCCAAAACTTCATGAACAGGATTAACCCATTTATATCCATGACGACTATGAATTTTTTCATAAAAGAAATTTATAGCGGGATTATTATTCTTATCGAATGACCATATGTAGTTGTATTTTACTAGATTATAGTTTTTGGCTTTTTCTAATTTTTGGCGCCATCCTTTATCAAATACTTCATCTAAATCAGTACATACGCATAAATCGGTATCTTCAGGAACTAATTTTAATGATTCGTTTCTAGCAACATCAAAACGCCAGGGAGTAATTATTTTAGTAGTTACTTTAATGTTATGTTTTTTTAATTTTTCAACAGTATCGTCAGTTGAACCAGTATCAAGAACATATATTTCATCCGCTTCTTTCATAGATTCATACCAACGATCTACAAATTTAGATTCATTTTTACTAATAGCATATACACATATTTTCAATTTATCACCTATTAATTTTATGTTGTTAATTTTAAAAAAATGTGTTAGAGTATACTCTATTTTAGGGATGAAAATTATGGATAGAAAATTTATTTTTAGAAAAAAGGCATTTACTCTATGTTTATTTTATTTATTAACATTTTCTAAATTTTTTAATAAGAAAAATAATAATATTATAAAATATAATGAAGATTTTAGTATAGATGATAATTATTCGACATTTGCATATTTAAATGAAAAGAAAATAATATTTATAAACGATGAATTTTATTATATTGAAGATGATAATGTTTATGTTGTTGATTTAAGATATATAACTGATTCGGATATAAAGATTTGTGGTTCTTATAAAATTTATTCTTTAGAAGAAATTCGTAATATTTTAAGTATTTTGCAAGAATATGAGAAAAGATACCCTTCTAGATGGAATAGAACAAATAGTTCTATGGAATATGAATGGATTGTGCATAATTTAGCATATTATTTAGGTTTTTTCCCAAATAAGTCAATGGATGTAGATTTAGATAATGATGATGAAGGAAAATTAATACCTAAAATTTTAAAAAAGACATATTAAAAAGTGAAACTAAGATAATTAATTTCACTTTTTTATTTATTATCATTTTGAATTGGTTTCATTGTTGGGAATAGTAATACGTCTCTGATTGATTCTTGTTCAGTAAATAACATTATCATTCTATCAATGCCATATCCAATTCCGCCTGCTGGTGGCATACCGTATTCTAAGGCTTCGATAAAGTCATAATCGATATCGTTAGCTTCATCATTACCTAATTCTTTTTCTTTTAATTGTTCTTCAAATCTTTCTAATTGATCGATTGGGTCGTTAAGTTCAGTATATGCATTCGCGCATTCATGTCCAGAAATAAATAATTCAAAACGATCAACAAATCTAGGATCTTCAGGATTTTTCTTAGTAAGAGGTGATATTTCTACAGGATGACCATATAAAAAAGTTGGCTCAATTAATGTTTCTTCAACATATTTTTCAAAAAATAAATTAATTATATGTCCAACAGTATGTTCATGTTCTGCTACTTCAATATCATGTTCTTTAGCAAGTTTTAAGGCTTCTTCAACTGTCATTTCTTGTTTAAAATCAATTCCGGTTTTTTCTTTAATAGCATCTACCATACTAATTCTTTTCCATTTACCAGATAAATCAACATCATGTCCTAAATAATGGAAGGTAGTTTTTCCGCAAACTTTTTTGGCAATAGTTTGATACATTTCTTCAGTTAGGTCCATCATTCCCTCTAGATTAGAATATGCTTCATATACTTCCATCATAGTAAATTCTGGATTATGTTGAGGATCCATACCTTCATTTCTAAATGTTCTACCTATTTCATATACTTTTTCCATACCACCAACTAGTAATCTTTTTAAATTTAATTCTAGGGCAATACGTAAGTACATATCTAAATCTTGCGTGTTATGATGAGTTACAAATGGTCTGGCTGATGCACCAGTTAAAAGTGTTGTTAATATAGGTGTTTCCACTTCAACAAATCCTTTATTATCTAAGAAATTTTGAATACATCTAATAATTTTAGGACGCATAAATGCGACTTTTTTAGAATCTTCATTCATTATTAAATCTACATAACGTCTTCTATATCTTTCTTCTACATCAGTTAATCCATGGAATTTTTCAGGTAGTGGACGCAATGACTTAACTAAATGAGTATATTCTAAACATTTTAAAGTTAATTCACCAGTTTTAGTTTTCATAACTTTGCCATAAACTCCAACTATATCGCCGATATCAGCCGTTTTAAATAAATTATAAGTTTCTTCTCCAACATCATTAATAGAGATATAAATTTGAATTTTACCTTTTTTATCTTGAATTGTAAAGAATGATGCTTTACCCATTTTACGAATAAACATTATTCTTCCGGCTACTTTATAGCAATCATTAATATTTTCAAAGTCATCATGAGGAATATCTTTATATTTTTCTTTTAAATCTTCTGAGTAAGCAGTGCGGTCATATCTTGAACCAAATGGATCAATACCTAATTCTTTTATTTTAGTTGCTTTTTCTCTTCTAACTATTTCTTGATCTGTTAAATTACGCATATTTAATCACTTCTTTCCTCCATAGTATACTTAAAAAGTAATAAAAATGCAATAAAAGAATAATCTTAATTTAGGAGGAACATTATGAATGGAATGAATGGCAATTATTATCCTAGTGCTAAATATCCAAATGATTATAATTTAAATACAGCACCTATTGGAGGAAATGCAAATGGGAATGTTCAAGATGAACAAAGTTATATTGAAAATATTTTAAGATTAAATAAAGGTAAGAGAGCTAAGGCATATTTTTCTTTTCCAGATTCTAATGAATGGCGTGATAAAGTTTTTGAAGGAATTATTGAAGAAGCAGGAAAAGATCACCTTGTTATGAGTGATCCTAAAACTGGCAAATGGTCTTTAATTCTTCTTATTTATTTAAATTTTGTTGAGTTTGATGATAAAATAAATTATAGTCATGCTTATTCGGAGATAACTTATTAAGTTATCTTTTTTAATTTCCGCTCAAAAATTAGTGTCGCTTGTGTCAGTGAATTTCAATGGATTATAGTCGCCAATATAGTGGTATCAATTCGTTGTATATGTTTGTTTTTTGTCCATGGCCAGGATATATTTGGATATTTTTAGGAGATGCTAAAATTTTTTGAATGCTATCTAACATATCTTCATAATTTCCACCAGGCAAATCTGTTCTACCTATGCCTTGATAGAAAATAAAGTCTCCACTAAATAATTTATCGTTAAATAGGAATCCGACTAAATCTTCTTTATGTCCGGGATAAGCAATTACTTTAAATTTAAATTTTTTTATTTTTATTTCTTTATCAGTATCTTTATAATCATAAACTTGTACGTTTTTGTATTTTAATATATCTTTTAAGGCACCATAGTGATCTTTATGATAATGAGTTATTAATACTCCTAGTAAGTTTCCGTGAATATGTTTTAATATTGTTTTAGCTTCAGCGCCGGGATCAACTATTAAATAATCGTTATCAATATTTAAAATGTAACAATTTTCTAATAGCCTTCCTACAACTAATGTTTTAATATTCAATTCAATCAGCTCTCTTTCCAACAACATTATACTATATTTATTATTTTATTTTTATTAAAATTAATGTATAATTTATTGTAGGTGATTTAAATGGGAACTATAGGAGCTATTAGTATAGTTTTATTGTTAATAATTATTGGAGGTGTATGTGGACTAATGTATGTTATTGTTTATAATAATTTACAAGCATATACTTTAAAAATTAATGAAGCAGAAGGTTTAATTGATGAACTCTTAAGAAAAAAATATGATACTATTTTAATGATGAAAGATATTATTATTGAAGAAACTGACATTCCAGAGAAATCTTTCGATGAAGTAGTTAAACTTAAGAAGCAAAATTTATCGAGTTTTGATTTAGAGAGAAAATTAAATGAATATAATAATTTGATAATTAAAATAAATGGTGATTACGATAATTTACTTAGTAATATAAGATTTAATAATTATTTTAATGATTTGAACGAAATTAATCAAAAATTAGAGGCAGCAAAAAGTTTTTATAATAAATATACTAATATATTAAATAAGTATACTAAAAAATTTCCATCTAATGTGATTGCTTATAGTCATAATATTAAAACAAGGGCATTCTTTGATGGAAAAGATATGTTCGATGAGGATTTAAAAGATTTTAAATTATAAAATAAAAACGAAGATTAAGTTGGTCTTCATTTTTTAATACAATAAATTATTTTCTTTGGCCCATGGAATAAAATGATCGGTTATGGCAGAAGATAAATCACTTTCATCATCTTTTAAGCCATGCCATTTATAATCCATTATTTCTTCATTAGGTACTAATTCCACATTAATTGGTTTAGACGATATCATCATATGCATTTCAATTGTAAGGCCTGGATCTGATAAGGCTGGTTCCCTAAAACATAGAATTTCTTTTAAATCTTTTTCTTCAATTGTAAATCCGTTTGCTATTTCTTCAATACATTCTCTTACGGCAGCTTCTTTAAACGTTTCGCCTTTTTCGACTCCACCACCAACTAAGGTATATTTTCCTTTTTTTGCACTTCTTTGTGACATGCTTACTAATACTTTTCCGTCTTTAATAAACACGGTTGATACAACATATATTAAATCTTCCATTATTACTCCTTTTTATTTATGATATGTTTCATTATTAATTATTTTAAATGAACGATAGATTTGTTCTAAAAGAATTCCCCTAAATAAACCATGAGGAAAGGTTAAATCACTAAATGATATTTTATAATCTACTTTTTCTAAAACTCTATCGGCTATGCCCTCTGAACCACCTATTATAAAATCGATGTTGCCATAATTCATTAAAGTTTTATCTATAAATTTTGATAATTCTGTTGATGTGTATTTTTTACCATTTAATGTTAAGGCAACTTTATATGATTTATCTTTTAATTTTGTTGAAATTCTATCTCCTTCTTCATTTTTATTTGAATCGATTAATTCAACTATTTCTAATTTATGATATTTATTTATTCTAGTTTGATAATCATTTATTAAATCAATTAAATATTTTTCTTTAATTTTTCCAATACATATAATTCTTATCATACTTTAATATTACCTGATTTTTCATTTTGTTTGGCAATAACAATATTGTCAAAATCAATTTCATGATCTTTAAATTCATTTTTTAGTGTTTCTAATGCTATTTCGGGTGTGTTATTTTCTTCACTAAGGTGGGCTAAAATTATTTCTTTAGTATCATTACCAATTATTTTGCTTAAATAGAAAGCGGATGACTCGTTAGAAAGATGGCCCTTATCGCTAGCTACTCTTCTTTTTAACCATCCTGGATATCTACCATTAATTAGCATATCAGCATTATGATTGCTTTCAAAAACATAAACTGTTTTATTTTTTAATTTATTAAAATATTTTTGATTAAGGTAACCTGTATCAGTAATTTGAACAACACTACTATTTCCTTCGGTTATTATATATCCACGAGAGTCTGATGTATCATGACTAGTTTTAATATTTTCTATTAATAAATCATCTATTATCATATCATCTTCTAGTAATAAAATATTTTCATATGTTTTTAAATATGGTAAATCTTCCAGCATAGGTATAGTTAATATTATGGTTGGATGATATTTTTTTACGATATTTTTTATAGAACTTACATGATCTGAATGAGTATGAGTTATAAAAATATAATCGATATTATCTAAACTGGTATTATTTTCAATTAGTTTTTCATTTATATAAGTCATTGTACAACCGGCATCAATTAATACTTCGTGATTTGTTGTTTTTATATACGTTGAGTTACCTTTTGAACCACTTGCTAATACACTTACTAACATGAGTACACCGCGCATGGATTAATATATGATCCATTTTTTAGAATAGCAAAATGTAAGTGAGTTCCAGTTGATGATCCTGAGTTTCCCATATTAGCAATATGTTGTGAACGGGATATTTTTTGTCCAGTTGAGACTTTAATATCGTTTTTTAAATGAGCATATATAATTTCAAATTCGCCATATGAAACTCTAACATAATTTCCCCAAGAGTTCCCACACATTGAGCCTAAAAATCCGTGATTTGGGCAAGATTTATATGTTGCTGTTACGATTCCTTCAGTAGAAGCATAAATTGGTGAGCCAAAACCAGTTCCGGAAATATCAATTCCATTATGATGTCTTCCCCAACGCCATGCAAATGGGCTGGTAATTACATACGGAGATAAAGTAGGCCAACGCCATTCATCATTTCCTGTATTAACATATTCATAATTAACACTTGGATTAGAATAATATTTTGTTCCTTTAGCAACAATTTTATTTATCGTTGGTTTAATTTCTTCTGATTTAGTAATTACAAGTTTTTCAATTTCACCATTTTTATATTGAATTGATTCAGTTACTTTAGAAATACCATTAACACCTTCTTGAATTACTTTTGTTTGTCCAACATACATATCGTTATCTTCTTGATATTCAGTAACGGCTTTATTAGTTATGTTTTCAACTACTTCTACTTCATGAATTATTTCTAATAAAGGAGAAATTAATCCAATAGATACTTCTTGATTTTTTTTAAGTAAAGTATTTTTACTTGTTATTGTTGGATTAGCAATTAAAAACTCTTCAATACTTAAGTTATTATTTTCAATTATATTATCAATTGAATCATTTTCTTTAACAGTATATGTTTTTTGTTTTTCAGTTGTACCAAATAATAAATATTTACTTAGGTCATCTGTATTAGTAAAAATCTTTTTATCAGTACTTATTAAAGTTTTCTTAATAGTAATTTCATCTTCCCAATAAACTGATGTTATTTTTGTTCCTTCATCAGTTATTTCTTCTTGAGTATTATTTTTGTAGTTATTTAGTTTGTCTTTACCAACAAAGGCAGATACCATATTATAGAAAGCATCTTCAAAATATTCCTTTTTTAAAGTATAAATGTATAATGGTTCTTTTGTTCCATCTTTGTATTTGATAGTAATAATATATCCTTCAATTGTAAATGAACTACTATTTTCGATGGTATTATATATTTCTTCAGAACTTTTGATATTTTCATTGTATGTTGTTACCTTTTCGATTTCAAGTCCTCCAGGAGGATATACTTTGTCAACCCCATAATTATTTTTAATTTCTTGTTGTTTTTCATCGACTAGCTCAAGGAATTCATTTTCATTAGATAGATATCCAATACTTTTTCCTTCAACAAATACTTCATATACGTCTTTAGGGACAGCATTCTTTTTAGTTGTTGGCAACAAGAAAAACATTATAGCAGATATTAAGATAGTTAATAATATTGAAATTAAAATTTCTTTCTTTTTCATTTAATCACTTCACTTTTTTAATTTTCTTCATTTTTCTTTATATAATTTCTGAAATTACTCATGCTTCTTTCAAATAATAATTCAATTGTACCTGTACCACCATTACGATGTTTGCCAATTATTAATTCAGTTATTGATGTGTCAGTTTGTTCAGCAGCTGCTTTGTTATAATAATCATCACGATATAAAAACATTACGATATCGGCATCTTGCTCGATTGATCCTGATTCTCTTAAATCAGACATAATTGGTCTTTTGTTTTCACGAAGTTCAACACTACGAGATAACTGAGCTAGGGCTACAACGGGTACTTTTAATTCCATAGCCATTGTTTTTAAGGAACGTGATATTTCAGATACTTCTTGAACACGGTTTCCTTCATTTTTGCTTGATCCAGAAATTAACTGTAAGTAATCGATAACGATTAGACCTAAACCTTTATCACTGGTTGCTAGACGACGACATTTAGCTCTTATTTCAGATATTGTCATTCCAGCGTTATCTTCAATATAAAGATTTGTTTCACTAAGTTCACTCATAGCTTCATTAACTTTTTTCCAGTCATTATGTTCTAAACGTCCGGTTCTTACTTTATTCATTTCAATTCCACCGGCAGCGGCTATCATACGCATAGCAAGTTGTTCAGCAGACATTTCTAAGTTAAATAAGGCAACAGCTTTATCACTTTTAGTTGCCGCATTAACGGCAAGATTTAAAGCAAAAGCAGTTTTACCCATGGCAGGACGAGCAGCAACTATGATTAGTTCATTTTCATGTAAACCACTAGTTAATTTATCTAAGTCATAGAAACCAGTTGCCAATCCTGTAATTTCATTTTGATTCTTAGCAAGTTTCTCAATTTGCTCTTGAGCACTTTTCATTACGGAAGCAATTGATTTAAATTCTCCGGCTTTGCGAGCTTTTGTAACTGAAAATATTTTCTTTTCAGCATCATCAATTAAATAATTGGTTTCTTCTTCTTCATTATAAGCATCACTATTGATTTTGTTAGTTACATCAATTAATTTTCTTCTTAAAGCTTTATCTTTAATAATATCAATATAGTAATCAATGTTGGCAGAAGATATAACTGAATCTATTACTTCACTTAAATATTCAATTCCACCTATGGCGTTAATTGATATATGTTTTTCAATTTCATTTTTTATTGTTGATGAATCTAAAGGAATTTTATTTTGATGTAAAGTATAGATAGCATCAAATATACGTCTATTTGCTTCACTAACGAACATATCACTTTCTAAATCTTCACATACTTTATCACAAGCATACCTTGTTAAAAATGCGCATCCTAAAGCCATCATCTCAGCCTCGAGATTTTGAGGCATTTTTCTTTCGGCCACTTAATTACACCTCTTTTACTGAAACAGTTAAACTAGCAACTACTTTCTTATGTAATTTGATAGAAACTTTATGAATCCCTAAGGTATCGATTTGATGATCTAATTCAATAATTTTTTTATCAATATTAAATCCTTTTTTATTTAATTCTTCAGCTATTTGTTTAGAAGAAATAGTACCAAATATTTTACCATTTTTACCTACTTTAACTTTAAATGTTAATGTTAGTTTTTCTATTTTTTCTTTATCATTTTGACATTTCTTAACTAGTAGGTCTTCTTCTAACGCTCTTGTTGCTAATTCATTCTGTAATCTTTTTTTAGAACCATCAGTATATTTTACAGCAAGTCCATTTTTAATAAGAAAGTTTTCAGCATATCCATCACTGACTTCTAATACATCGTCTTTCTTTCCTTGTTTTTTTACATCTTTTAATAATATAACTTTCATGCAAACCACTCCTGTCTAATTCCCTAATAGTATAACAAATAAATTAAAAAAAAGATACCTTTTATGGTTTTGTAGATATCCTTTAAAGTAGCTATGTTATTTTTCTAATAACCAATCAATTGTATTTTATGAATTATTCCATTTTGAGAGAAATCTAATTTATCCATTGATAGAACATATTTAGGATAATTATCATCTATATTTTTATATGCATTAAATTCTCTTTCAGCAACTTCTTCATCGCTTAAAATATATGTTACTTGAAAATATATTTTTCATTAAATCTAGTAGCTATAAAATTGATTTCGCCATTTTCTAATGTTCCAACGTTTATATTATATTCTCTTGCAATTAGTTCATTATAAATAATATTTTCTAAGTAGGCACCGATTTGTCCTTTTTTGCCTTCACTTAAAATATTGGTAAAACCTAAATCAGTTAGATAGTATTTGTATTTACCATTTAGTATTCTTTTCGTCTAACATCATATCTTTCCGCTTTGGAAATTAAATTGGCACGAGTTATATAATCTAGATAGTTATATATTATTTCAAGAGAAACGTTTCTAGAATCACTTTGCATATATTTTTTAAACTATCAGGAGAAAACACTTGTGAAGGTATTGTTAATATGTAAGTTACAATTCTATTTAGTAAATCGATATCTTTAATATTAAATCTTTTTACAATATCTTTTATAATGATAGAATCATAAATATCATTTAAATATGTTTTTCTTGAAATATCATCTTTTTGCATAAATCTTTGAGGCATTCCTCCCCCACTTAATATAGTCATTAAATGCATCTTCAATATCTCTATTATCGGTAATATTTAATAATTTGCACACTTCATCAAATGTGAATGGGGTCATTTTAAAGCTTACATATCTTCCCGCAATATAAGTTGCTAAATCGCCAGATAATAAATCACTATTTGATCTAGTAATAAAAATGGATGTATTTTTAGTTGCTCTTAAGAAATTTACAGCCTTCTACCACTCGCTAACATTTTGAATTTCATCAAAAAATAAATAATACTTTTTGTCGTCAATTATTTTTTCTTTAATATACTCATTTAACTTCTTGTGATTTGTATATTCTTCATAATCATAGTCTTCAAAATTAATATAAATAATATGATTATTATCTATATTTTTCTGTTTTAATTGATCAATTATTTGCTTTAATATTACAGATTTACCTGAACGTCTTATTCCTATAAGTACCTTAATTAATTCTTGGTTATAAAATGGTCTTATTAATTTTAAATATCTTTCACGAATAACCATAATAATTTTCTTTCTTTAATATATTATATAACTTTATTTTGTTATTGTCGATTTATTACGCCGTAGTGTAATTTTTTGTTAATTTTATTAATTTATTACGGTATAAAAAATACCACTACATTAATAGTGATATCTTTAATTACAATTTATTTTACAAATGGGATTAAAGCCATAAATCTTGCTCTTTTAACTTGTTTAGCAATATATCTTTGATGTTTAGCACATGCTCCAGTCATCCTTCTTGGAAGTATTTTTCCTTTTTCATTGATATATTTAGTAATAATATTTACGTCCTTATAATCTACGCTTTTTCCAGCACACATTTGACAAATTTTCTTTTTCTTACGATAAAATTCAGCCATTTTTAATTTCCTTTCTAAAATGGTAGATCATCATCACTTAGAACTACTTCTGAACCGAAATCTTTAAATGGATCTTCATTAAAATCATTAGTTTCTACGTGATTTATATCTCCAGTTTGATTTACAGCGGGCATAACAGGTGTACTATTTGTGCTTCCTTTACTACTTAAGAAAGTAATATTACTAGCATTTACTTCTGTTACATATACTGTTTTGCCTTCATTATTTTGATAATTTCTTGTTTGAATTCTTCCTTGTACTCCGATTTGAGAACCTTTAGTACAATATTTACATAGGTTTTCAGCTTGCTTTCCCCAAACAACACAGCTAATAAAGTCGGCATCTCTTTCGCCATTTTGATTTGAAAATTGACGAGATACAGCAATAGTGAATGAACATGTTGTGTTTGTTCCATTCATAGTATTTACTGTTCTAAGTTCAGGGTCTCTAGCTAGTCTTCCTACTAATACGACATTATTCATTAACTACTCCTCATCTAATTTAATAATTTGATGTCTAATGATATTTTCATTTAATCTAGCTTTACGATCAAGTTCAGCTATAGCTTCATTAGTTGCTTCAACTGTTAATACATAGTAAAATCCATTAACTTCTTTATTAATAGGATAAGCTAAGGTTCTTTGTCCCATTTCTTTAACGTTAGTAATTTTACCTTTTAAGTCAGTTATAGTTGATTTTAAACTTTCAACTACTCTTTTTACTGCAGCTTCTTCTAAAGTAGTTTTAACAATAAACATTACTTCATAGTTTTTCATTTTTCTATCCTCCTTCTGGTCTATTCGGCTTTATTTTAAATAAAGCAAGGAGCTTTCGCTCAAGTAGTATATTAGCATATTTTTATTTAATATTCTAGTCTGTTTTTAACCTTTTTTATATATTTTTATTATTTTGTTGTTACTATTCACAGCCCAGA
>DJSP01000065.1 GCA_002438065.1 Caryophanales bacterium UBA6331
GAAATAATTTTTTAAAATATATAAATAAAATATTAATAAATATTTAAAGAAAATTTGTATATTGAAATGAAAATGAATGTGGAAAACATTTATGAAATAAAGAAAAACGATATAATTTACTCATTTATATCGTTATTTTCATCATTATTCTTTAAAATTAAACTAATTGCTGCAACTTTTTGATCATTTTTTAAATTAATTAATCTAGTTCCTTGAGTGACTCTACCCAATTGACTTAATTGATCAAGAGGAATTCTAATAATAATCCCCTCATTTGTAATTATCATTAAATCACAATTATCTTCTACACGTTTGATTGCTGCAATACCACCATTTTTGTCAGTAATATTTAATGCCTTAATACCCTTGCTACCTCTACTTGTTTTTCTAAATTCACTTATTAAAGTTAATTTACCATAACCTTTTTCAGTAACAATTACAATATTATCAGATTCTTTAGTAGTTTCGACGCCAACACATAACTCATCACCAAGATTGATACCCTTAACTCCAGAAGCAGTTCTACCCATCATTCTAATATCAGATTCATTAAATAATACAATTCTACCAGCAGATGATGCAAGAACAACATCACATTCACCATCAGTTTTCTTAACTCCGATTAATTCATCATTATCTCTTAAGCTAATACAAATCTTACCAGATTTTCTAATATTATCAAATTCATCAATGGCAGTCTTCTTAACAATACCTTTCTTAGTAGCAAATAATAAATATTTAGCAGAATCATTTCTAGAATAAGTAAGCATTGAAGTTACATACTCATCCTTCTCAATTTGTAATAAATTAATAATTGGTAATCCCTTAGAAGTTCTGCTAAATTCAGGTACTTCATAACCTTTAATCTTATAAACCTTACCTTTATTAGTAAATAATAATACATAATCATGAGACATTAAATTTGACATATACTCGACATAATCTTCCTCATTGGTTGACATTCCCTTTACACCTACACCACCTCTATTTTGAATCTTATACGTTTCAGAAGTAGTTCTCTTAATATATCCCTTAGATGTTAAAGAAATTACAATATTTTCATTTGGAATTAAAGATTCATCCTCAATATAATCAATAGCAGTCATATCTATAGAAGTACGTCTATCATCAGAATATCTATTCTTAATATCTAATAATTCTTGTTTTATAATGTTCAAAACTTTTTCTTCACTAGCTAAAATTGATTTTAATTCCTCAATTAGTTCTAATAATGACCTTAATTCCTCTTCAATCTTACTTCTTTCTAAACCAGTTAAACGTCTTAACTTTAATTCTAAAATACTTTCAGCTTGAATTTGAGATAAGAAAAATCTGTCCATTAAAGTCTTTTTAGCAATTTCATCAGTTTCAGATGTCTTAATAACTTTAATAACTTCATCAATATTATCAAGAGCAATCTTATACCCTTCTAAAATATGAACTCTAGCCTCACTTTTTTTCAAATCAAATTTAGTTCTTCTAATAATAACCTCTTTTTGATGATCTATATACTTAGAAATAATAGATTTTAATCCCAAAGTACGTGGAACACCTTGATCAAGCATTAAAAAGATAATACTATAATTAATTTGAAATTGAGTATGTTTAAATAATTTATTTAAAACAACTTGTGCATTAGCATCCTTCTTTAAAGTAATAGTAATTTTAACACCATCCTTTAAATCAGTATGATAATCAGTAATTCCATCAATAATCTTATTATGAACAAGTTCAGCAACTTTATTTTTAAGTTCACTTGTATTAACACCATACGGAACCTCAGAAATAATTATATTAGAATGAGTTCCCTTTTCTTCAATTTCCGCTCTACTTCTAACAGTTATTGTTCCTCTACCAGTTTCATAAGCCTGTTTAATACCAGAATTTCCTAAAATAATACCACCTGTTGGAAAATCAGGACCTTTAATATATTGCATAAGTCCTAAAGTATCAATATCAGGATTATCAATATAAGCAACACATCCATCTATTACTTCCCCTAAATTATGAGGAGGAATATTAGTAGCCATACCAACTGCAATACCCATTGAACCATTTACCAAAACATTTGGAAATTTACTAGGTAAAACTTTAGGTTCATTTAAAGTCGCATCAAAGTTAGGCATAAAATCAACAGTATCTTTATTAATATCTCTCAATAATTCAAGAGATAACTTAGATAATCTAGCCTCAGTATAACGGTAAGCAGCAGCACCATCACCATCGATATTACCAAAGTTTCCGTGTCCATCAACTAAAGTATATCTTTGACTAAAATCCTGCGCAAGTCTAACCATTGCTTCATAAATCGAAGAGTCACCATGTGGATGATAATGTCCCATAACATTACCAACTGTTGTAGCTGATTTTCTATGAGGTTTATCAGGAGTATTACCTTCTTCATACATAGACCATAAAATACGTCTATGAACAGGTTTTAAACCATCTCTTAAGTCTGGTAAGGCACGAGATGTAATAACACTCATAGAGTATCTTAAAAACGAATACTTGACCTCAGTAACAATATTATTAACGTCCCTGGAATCTCTTTCATGAAATACACCACTAAAATCATCAGTCGAATCATTATTAACTTTAATATTATCATCAACTATTTCGTCATGAGTAACTAAATCTTCATTAGTATCTACGTTTGTAGTATCAATTATATTTTCATTTTCTTCCTTATTCATATCAAAAAACCTCCTAAATATCTAAATTATCTGCAAATTTTGCATTTTCTTCTATAAATTGACGTCTAGGTTCAACTTCATCACCCATTAATTGAGTAAATATTTGATCTGCCAAAATAGCATCATCTAAAGAAATTTGTCTTAAAACTCTTTGATTAATATCCATTGTTGTTTCATTTAATTCTTCAGCATCCATCTCTCCTAAACCTTTCATACGAGTTATTTGTGCTTTTTCTCTCACATTATCAGGTAATGTATTTAAATATTTATCTAATTCCTCTTCAGTTAGCACATATTTTCTAATTTTACCATGTTGAATTCTAAAAAGAGGAGGTTGTGCTGCATAAACATGTCCAGCCTCAATAATAGGCTTAAAGAAACGATAAAATAAAGTTAATAAAAGTACACGAATATGATCACCATCGACATCGGCATCGGTCATTATAATGATTTTATGATATCTTAATTTATCTAAATTAAACTCTTGACCAATACCAGTACCAAATGCAGTAATAATAGTTCTAATTTCCTCATTACCTAACGCTCTATCAAGTCTAGCCTTTTCTACATTTAAAATCTTACCTCTAAGTGGAAGAATTGCTTGAGTCATTGAATCTCTACCTTTTTTAGCAGATCCACCGGCACTATCTCCCTCGACTATAAAGATTTCAGAAATACTTGGATCTTTACTCTTACAATCAGATAATTTACCAAAGAAATTTGTAATTGCTAAATCACTTTTTCTAGTAGTTTCCCTAGCTCTCTTAGCAGCAAGTCTTGCACGAGATGCTAAAATACATTTATCAATAATAATCTTTGCATCTTGTGGATTCTCCATTAAAAATCTTTCAAAACCTTTAGAGAAAACACTATCAGCAAGTTTTCTTACTTCAGAGTTACCAAGTCTACCTTTTGTCTGTCCTTCAAATTGTGGATTTGGATGTTTACAAGAAACAATCATAGTTAATCCTTCTTTAACATCATCACCAGTTAAAGAATCATCCTTTTCCTTTAAAGCATTAATCTTTCTAGCATAATTATTAATTACCCTTGTTAATGCTCTTCTTACACCTTCTTCATGAGTACCACCATCATGAGTATTAATATTGTTTACAAAAGAATAAATATTGTCAGTATATCCATCATTATATTGCATTGCAACCTCAAAGAATACACCATCTTCTTCACCTTGTAAATGAATTATATCTTCATGAATAGGGGTTTTATTTTGATTTAAGAATCTAACATACTCACTAATTCCACCTTCATAATGGAAAGAATCACCAGTAGTATCTTCATCATCTCTATCATCTCTTAAAGTAATCTTTAAACCTCTATTTAAAAATGCAAGTTCTCTAACTCTTACCTTTAAAGTTTCATAATCATATATATCAGTATCAAAAATATCTGGATCCGGTTTAAAACTTACCGTCGTTCCTGTTCTATTAGGTTCACATTCACCAATAACAGTTAACTTTTGAGCTATTTTTCCACCATTTACAAATTTTGCTTCATAAATTTTACAATCTTTATAAACAGTAACAGTAACCCATTTTGATAGCGCATTAACAACAGATGCACCTACACCATGTAAACCACCAGATACCTTGTATCCTCCACCACCAAATTTACCACCAGCATGTAATACTGTATAAACTGTTTCAACTGTTGAAATACCAGTTTTTGGATGAATTCCAACTGGAATACCACGACCATCATCTTTAACAGTTATGGAATTATCTTTATTAATTATAATTTCAATATTTTTACAATAACCTGCAAGAGCTTCATCTATTGAATTATCTACTATTTCCCATACTAAATGATGTAATCCCTTAATGTCAGTAGTACCAATATACATTCCTGGTCTTTTTCTAACGGCCTCTAACCCTTCTAAAACCTGAATATCACTTTCATTATATTCTTCATTACTATTCATAATCTATAACCTCTACTTTCTTTTCTGTTAACTTAATTAATGTGCAATCAGTAAGCAATTTCTTATTTAAATGCTTAATATCTGTTGTCGTTATAAAAATTTGAAAATTCTTATTAAATGAACCAATAATTTTATTAATCTTTTTCTCATCAAGTTCACTAAACAAATCATCCAAAATTAATATCGGTGTTGTATTCATTTTATTTATACAATACTTCACCTCTGATAACTTAAATGCAATAACTGCACTCTTTTGCTCACCTTCCGATAAATATTCCTTCGATAATTTTCCATCTAGTTCAAAAATATAATCATCCAAATGAACACCTATATTAGTTACACCATAATTTACATCCCTATTAAAAGATTTTTTATAATCTCTTAACAAATCATCATAACTTTTTTCATTATAATTAGACACATATTTTAAATAAAGATCGCCTTTTTTAACTGATTTACTAAAAATATGATTCAAATATAAATTTATCTCACTAATATAATCAAATCTTATCTTATTAATTTGGAGTCCAACTTCAATTAACTTATTAGTTATAATATCTAAATAATCATCATAATCTGCCATTTTATTTTTCAAAATCTTTAAATAACTATTTCTTTGCTTAAGAATCTTATTATATAAACTAAGCAGTCGCAAATAATTATTATTAAAACCAGACAAATCCATATTAATAAGTTTACGATGTACAGAAGGATTATCTTTAATTAACTTCATATCTTCTCTATTAAAAAGAACTACATTAACTTTTGAAATATAATCTGATAACTTAGTTATTTCTTGATTATCAATTTTAATCTTTCTTCCATCTTTTGTTATAACTACCCTATATTTATTCTTTATTTTGTTAAGTACAGTTGCTTCAATTACGGCAAAATCACTATTTTCTCTTATTAGCACTTCTTGATTATTAGTTCTAAATGATTTAGTTATTGATAAATAATATATAGCTTCAACTATATTCGTCTTACCTAACCCATTATTTCCAATAATTATATTTTTATAATTCGAAAAATGTAAATTTAATTTTTCATAATTTCTAAAATTTATTAATTTTAAATTAGTGATTTTCATTTTAAACCCTCTTTAAAGCCATATAGAACAAAATAGGTATATTCTAAAGTACCTATACCTATTTCATTATACCACATTTTAAGGTTGCTTAAAACAATTATTTATCTTTTTTTCTATTTTTTAATGCATTATCTAGCGATAAAGATTTAAAGTACTGATTTCTTATTATATTATAAGTTGCATCTACATTTATTTCTTCATCGTTTAAAAACTGAATAGTTGTTTTTTCATCATCCGGAACTATTTTTTTAATATTTCCTAAATTAATCCAAGAACATTCTTTTAATCTAGGAGAACATGTTGGAAAAAATATCATATTATCTTGTTCAGACATAACAATTGGAGCTTTATAACCAAAACCAAGCATTGCATAAGTTCCTTTTAATCTACCATCAATACTACTTCCATAATATTCACAATTTTCATTAATAACTGACGATACATTCTTATCTAAAATAAAATAATCATGATTTTCATAAACAACCGTCTTTTTTTTACTTAATGGTACAATTGCTAATGTATTTTCCGTTATCTTATAACTTTTCAAACTACTCACCCCCTCTTTAGTCGTATATTAAAGCACAACATTTTGTCGAAATTTGTCAAAATTTGTCGAAAAAATTTAAAAAATTAAAAAAAGCGAATTATTTAAAATCCACTTTTCTATAATTACCTAATTTTAATATGTTTTAATTGGCAAAATTAACTGAATTAGACTTTCATCCTTAGCATTTTTTAAAATTATAGGTTTAGAATCGCCATTCATTAATATAATTAACTCATCATCACTTAAAGTCTTTAATGCATCTAACATATATTTAGCACTATAAGAAATTGCAATATCGTTATCATTATTTCTTGAAATAGCCACACTTTCTTCAGATTTACCAATTTCACTAGCAAATGAAGTAATAACAAGTTCATTTCCTACTGTCTTCATATTAATTAAATTTTTATCCTTATTTTGAGTAAGTAATGCAGCTCTATCAATTGCACTATAAAAATTATCCAAATTAGTAGTTATTATATATTCAAATTCTGTTGGTATTAAATTAGATGTATTAGGATATTGTCCACTAAGTAAACTTGTTTGAAATAAATAACCATTATATTCAAATAATAACTTGTTACTAAATAAATTAATCTTAACATCTTCTTCATCATTTAATATCTTGTCAAATTCTTGAATATTTTTTCCTGGAACAACAATATCATGATTTCCATAATCTGCATCTAAAATAATAGTCTTTTTAGCAAGTCTATAACTATCAGTTGTAACACACTCCATCACATTACCATTAATTCTAATATTTAAACCTGTTAATAATGGACGAGATTCCTGTGTTGAAATAGCAAATAAGGTTTGTGAAAACAACTCTTTTAAGATTGAACTGTTCAAAACTATTGGGTTATTAACAGTTTCTAAATTTATATTAGGGTAATCCTCAGTACTTAAACAATTCAAATTATAAACTGTATTCTCTGTACTAATTATTATCTTTAACCCATCTATAACCTCAATATTAATATCTGAATTAGGCATCTTCTTTATTATTTCCAATAAGTACTTACTTTGAATAATAATTTTACCTGTTTCTTCAATTGATTTAATCATTTCATTAGGAATAAATTTTCTAATAACAAGATCACTATCACTAGCAGTTAAATATAAACCTTCTTCTTTTAAATCAAACATAACTCCATTTAAAATAGGTATTATATTTCTTGGAGATACTGCTCTAATAACATTACTTAAACTTTCTAATAAAACATTTTTTTCAATTATTAATTTCATTTTATTTCCTTCTTTCTAATTTAATAATAATAATGGTGTTCATATTGTGGAAAACTCTAAAACTTCCCTATTTTAAAAGCTTTCTTTAAAATTTTTATTTTAAAACTTTTCCACATCAATTAACAATTTTATTTTTTATGTTCTCAATATCATCTTTTAACTTCGCATTTGTATTAATATCTTCAGCTATTTTGTCACATGAATGAATTACTGTTGAATGATCTCTATTTCCAAATTCAAGTCCAATTTTAACAAGTGTTTCATCAGTTGTTGTTTGACTTAAATATATTCCAATTTGTCTAGCATAATTAATATTTGCCGTTCTCTTTTTACTTTTTAAATCTTCAACACTTAAATTAAAATATTCAGCAACAGCTCTTTGAATTCTTTGAATATTATTTGTAATATACATTGATGTTCCTAAGAACCCCTTTAAAGCTTCGGTTGCAAATTCAACGTTTATCTCATTTGGTACCATAATCGCTGCATAAGCATATAACCTATTAATAGCGCCTTCTAACTGCCTAACATCATTTTCACAATTAGATGCAATATATTCAATTACTCTATCATCAACCAATTTAGCAACTTCGTGGCCCATCATTTTATTTCTAAGAATTTGACATCTTAAAGCAAAATCAGGTGGATAAATATTTGCTGTTAATCCCCATCTAAACCTTGTTAAAAGTCTTTCTTCTAATAATTTTAAATCATCTGGCGATCTATCCGAACTAATAATTATCTGTTTATTTGAATCGTATAATTCAGTAAATGTATGGAAAAATTCATCTTGTGATTTATCAGCTCCTGCTAAAAATTGAATATCATCTATAATTAAGACGTCGATGTTCCGATATTTTTCTTTGAAATTGTTCATAACCTCATAATTGTCAACATTCCTATCTTTTCGAAGCATTCCTGTAAAATCAGCTATAAATTCACTACTTGTTACATAAAGTACCACTTTATCGGAATTACTAGAAATTCTATTTCCAATTGCGTGCATTAAATGAGTTTTACCAAGGCCACTTTTACCATAAATAAATAATGGATTATAAATTTTACCTGGATTTTCTGCAACAGCCTGAGCAGATGAACAAGCAAATCTATTTGTGTCTCCTACTATAAAATTATCAAAAGTATATTTCGGATTTAAATTAGAATTTAACTTTTTATGTTCTATTTCTAGGGCTTTACCAGAATTTTTTGTTTCAACACAACTTTCTTCTTTTAAATTTTCTTCATTATGATTTTCACTTTTAAGAACAAATTCAAAATCATAATTAATATTAGTAATTTCATATAAAACTTCACTCATAAGATCTGTATAGTTACGCGATAAAAAGTTTTTTTGAAATTCACTTTCAACTTCTACAATACAAGAATTACCATTTATTCCTAGTAGTTTCGTAGGTTTTAGCCAACTATTGAAAGAAAATGGTTGTAGTATTTTAATTTTAATCTTAGTTAAAAATTTATTCCATAATTGTTCATTGTCCATACCATCACCCCGATGTTCCGTTTTTGCTACCCCTATTGTAAAACACGATTGTGGAAAAATAAAGTAAAAAATATAAAAAAATTTTTTAAACATAGTTATACACACACTTTTCCACAAAAATAAGTCCATTTTATCGGCATGTAAACAACTTATTAACATTTTCCACAAATTTATTTTAACATTGTTTAAAAGTTTTCCACTTTTCCACACTTTTCTGTGGAAAACTATTTTTCTTTACTTTTTATCTAACTTATATTATACTATGATTACGTATGAAGCGGAGGTGCAAACGATGAAAAGAACATATCAACCAAACAATAGAAAAATGAAAAAGAAACATGGATTCTTTGCTAGAAAAAATTCTAACATATTAAAATCTCGTAGACGTAAAGGTCGTAAAGTATTATGTAAGTAGCCACGTAAAGTGGTTTTTATTCTAATCTATAGGAGGAATAACAATGAATACTAACATGCGAATTAAGTCCGCTGATGAATTTAACGATATTATTAAAACCGGAACCAAGATCTATTCTCCATTCTTTATAATTTACTATAAGGAAAAGAAATTAGATAATCCCAGATTTGGAATTACCCAAGCTAAGAAATTCGGTAAAGCTTATAAAAGAAATCGTTATCGTAGAATATTAAGAGAAATTATTAGAACTAATATAAAAGTATTTAAAAATGAATATGACTATATTATAATAATAATGAAAAAGTGTGATACTTTAAATTTTAAACAAATCGAAGATAATTTGCTTAAAGTAATAAAGGAGAAACTATGAAAAAAAAGTACATCATAATTTTAGTCAGCTTATGTTTCTTATTAACAGGTTGTACTAAATACTTATCAGATAAAGATAATAAAAGAGTTATAAATGAAGAAACAGGTCAAAGTTTACCATCAAATATATTATGTAAACCAACAGACGAAAATTTAAAATCTATTTATGAACAATATGAAGACAAATTAGAATTTAAATTAGAAGATTTACCTGATTGTGAAAATATCAAAATTTACGATTCTAAAACTTACAGTGGTCTATGGGTTCAATTAATTGTAATGCCCCTTGCCTATTTAATTATTAAAATTGGAAATTTTGTTGGTAACTATGGCTTATCAGTAATGATTGTCGGCTTATTAATTAGACTTATCTTAGTTCCATTTTCAGCTAAAACAATGAAACAATCTGAAAATATGAAAAAAGCAAGTCCCGAACTAGCTAGACTAGAAAAGAAATATGAAAATAAAAATGACCAACAATCATTAACTATGAAAAGTACCGAAATGTTACAAATTTACAAAAAATATAATATTAATCCAATGGGAAGTTGTTTAATCTCATTGATTCAATTTCCATTATTCTTCGGATTCCTAGAAGCAATAAATCGTATTCCAGCAATCTTTGAAGGAACCCTAGGTGCTTATCACTTAGGTATAACTCCATTAATCGGATTAAGAACAGGAAATTATTACTATATCGTGTTACTATTATTAATAATGTTAACAACATATTTGTCATTCAAAAACACTATGACTCAAACAAGCGGTAATCCCGAACAAGATAAACAAATGAAAATGATGACATACTTCATGCTAGTGTTTATCACAATTGCATCATTTAGTTTACCAACTGCCATTGCTTTATACTGGGTTGTAACAAATGGATTTAACGTTATTCAAAATTTAATAATAATGAAGGGAAGAAAATAAAGTGGAAGTATATTCATATGAAGGAAAAAAAGAAAATGAGGTATTTGCAAAAGCCTTATCAGATTTAAATGCAACAGAAGATGAAATTTTATATCATAAACAAATTAACAAAGGTGGTTTCTTAAAAAGTGATACAGTTAAATTTACAATCGTAAAACTAACTGAAGTACAAAACGCTATCAAATCATTTTTACAAGAAACAATTAACAATATGGGATTAGAAGTTAAATTTGAAACTAATATTAGAGATAGACAAATTAATATAAAAATATTTTCTAATAATAATTCAATATTAATTGGAAGAGATGGTAAAAATCTAACTGCCTTATCAACAATTTGTAAACAATATATATATAATCAAATTGGAGTTTACCCATATTTAAATCTTGATGTTGAAAATTATAAAGATAAACAAATAACTCATATTGAAAGATTAGCTAAGAATTTAGCTAGAGAAGTTAAAAATACTAAACAAGAGATAGTAATGGAAAATATGAATTCATATGAAAGAAGAATTGTTCATAATTGCTTAACAAATATGAAAGGAATTACCACAATTTCTGAAGGTGAAGAACCTAATAGACACGTTATTATCAAACCAACAGAGGATTAATTTAATCCTTTTTTTCTTGCTTAAAAATGTTATAATGTATAGTTTTTTATG
>DJSP01000019.1:0-8339 GCA_002438065.1 Caryophanales bacterium UBA6331
CTTTGCAATGTCACGTTGTGCTGCACAATCACATCCATATATTTTAAGACAAGTTTTCTTTCTTTTTTCTACAATGTTTTTTAAATATTTTGGATTTTCTATTGTTTTCTTTTCAATTGTAGACTGTTTTTTGTTTTTGTCAAAATAATTTTCATCTCCATATCTTGCAAATTTTGTAGCTTTTCTTTTCAATGTAGTTTTTAAAATATCAGCATCAGTTTTTTCAGAAAATGTTTTTGAAATTTTTTTTCTTATTTCTGAATTTTGTGAAACATTTCTACAACCATATTTTTTTAAACAAGTCAATTCACGTTTTTGCATTGCTTTTTGTCTATCATAGCAACTTAATGCATTTTTCATTTTTTCTTTGAATGCAAGACTTTTGTGTGCACATTTGCTAGAGCAAAATTTGGTAGTGTATCCTTCAAGTGGATGACATTTTGTCTTCACTAGTTCTTTTCCACAAATTTCACATTTTGGATATGTTTTTAAGTTATTCAATATCCAAAAAATTCTAGTGTTTAGATCTAAATTTGGAAAATTTTCAAAAGCAACTGAAATTTCAGAAAACAAATCTGAATATTTTTTCGATTTTAAAATTCTTGCATATGAAACACAATGAGTTTCTACAATATGTTTTAAAATATTTTTAGATTTTTCAGAAATTTTGCACATATATATTTCATAATGTACAAAATTTAAATTTCTATGAAAGTTTAGAAATTCATCATTTTTCCAGCTGAATTCAACAATGTTTTTCCTGTTGACAACAATTTGTTTTCAACTGATTCTACTGTTGTGTCATTTGATTCAATGAACATGAAATCAAACAAAAATGTGACTTGTCTAGTTATGCTTCCATTTGGTTCTTGTGTAGGCTGTATTGTGTCAATTGATGTAGGTCTGCAACCACAAAAAACATATTTCAAATCAGTGTGTTTGTTGAAATCAATTGTTATTGTAGCAGTTGTATATGGTTGAGTTGCATAAGACCAATATGGAAGTGTGACTTCTCTCATCCATGGATAGAATATTCTTTCATGTAATGGAAGTTTTGTGCATAAAATGTCTAATTGAAGATTGTTGTTGTCTGGAATCACATAGTTTCCATTTGTAGAAAATTCACCAAGTGATGTCTAGATTTTAGCTCCATCCGGTATTTTCAACTTTGGAACAACTATACTTTGAATATAGAAACCTAATTGAAGCTCTAATGGACATACACTTTGTTCTGACTTGAACCAATTTTCTCCTCCAACTAGAAGATTTGCTTTAGCTAGATATTCTAAAAATGTATGTTCACCAGCTTTGTCAAAGTCTTTTCTTTCTGATTCAACTGTAGTTTTATTAAGAAGTGATGTCAACAAACCACCAGTTAGATTGTTTCCAAGATTTGTAGCCATTGAAGTGACTGTTGATCCTAGTAATCCTTTTATTTTGTCCTTTGTTGATATATTCTGTATAGATTTAGATGATATAGTTGGATAGAATTTTATGTTGACATCAAATGTAGCAAGTGGATTCAACTATTCAGCATATTTTCCAGCTGATGATCCAAATTTATTAAGAAATTGCTGCAAATTAGTGCCACTGTTAGTGTCACTTACTGTATCAATGAATGAATTTACAAAATTGCTTCCAACTCCCATGTGTCACCTTATTTCAATAGATTGTCAACTGTTCCAAGAATATTAGATGCTGTTCCTAATGCTCCAGGCGTAACTGTAAAGTCTATGAGTTTTCCAGAAATATTGAATGTCTAAATGTCATTTTGGTCATATCCAAATGACAAACCTGAAATATTTTCAATTCTTACTCCATTCAATGTTATCATTGAACCACTGTAGTTTTTGTCTCCAGTCAAAGCTTTTATTGTCATAGTATATCCTGAATTTGCTAGAATGTTTGTAGAATCACTTACAATGAAATTAGTCAATGCTGAATATATATAACCCTAAGCATCATTCAAAACAGTCATAGAAAATTCATGGTCATATTCATGGTTTATTGGAATATCAATTTTGTTTCCATCATAATAGACTTCAGTGAAATTTTGATGCAATCCTGGAAGTTCTATGCTCTAAATGAAAAATGTAGCTTGTTCTAATCCAGAAAAATTTACTTCAAAGTTGTTTTTTGTCTGAATTCCAAACTTGTTTATGTTATGCAAAAAAGCTTTTACGCCTTTTTCATGACTTAAAGCTGTGGTCAAATTTGTAATGCCACCTAGTAAATTTCCTAACGCTAAACCCATTTATTTTAGAAACTAATCTTTCTATCTATTTACTTTTCTGAAAGAAAAGTCTATCTCATAATCATATATAAAAATATAACTACAAGTTTTAGAAATTTAAATATTTAAAATAAGATATATATATTGAAAACAGAAAATACAAGATATATATTGATAATTATATATGAAATACATTTGTAATTATATAAACAACATAAATGTTTTTTATATATTAATACTTTCCTAGAAAATAAAAACATAAACTATTTTCAAAAAAAAATAATTTTTTTTCAAAAAGTAAATATGAAATAGTAAGCAGTAAATTAAAGGAAATATGTAAAAATGTCAGAAGAAAATATAGATAAGTTAGCAGCATTAAATGCAATAAAAAATAAATTCACTAGTACTATTATAAAAATATATATTAATAGTCTTAAACGTGAAGTTAATTTTAGAGAAATCACTGTAGCTGAATAGAAAAAATTAGCACGTATCATGATAGATAATGAAAATAGAAAAGATATTGTTTATGATACTCAATGCGCAATTTTAAAATCAATTTGTTTAGAAAAAGATCTTGATATATATTCATTATTAGAATTTGATAAAATCAAATTACTTTTAATGCTTTATCAGCGTAATATGAATAAACATGAAATAACATTTGTTTGTCCAGAATGTCAGACTGAAAATAAATATCAAATAGATTTTGGTAATGCTATAAAAAAATTAGATGCATTTGATATTTCAGATAAAAAATATAATTATGAAAATGATAATTGGAAATTTGATTTTATAATAGGTTATCCAACAGTAAATAAGGTTTCAAGATTTTATCAATCAAAATATTTAAATGTTAAAAAAACTACAAATAAAACTACACTTGATTCAATAAATTCAACAATTAATGTTGATTATATAAATTTATTTATTAAATCTATGTCATTTGTTGATAAAATTACAGGTGAAAAAACAGATATAGATTTTAATGAATATACAATAGATCAAATGTTTGATGTTATTTCTGTTCTTCCACAAGATGTGTTATATTCAGAAAATGGAACAATTTCATATATTACAACAAATTTTATTGCAAATATAAATGATGTTTTTGATAAACATAAGTGCTATATGTGTGGAACTGAAATTTCAAATCTTTCAGATTCTGATGTAAATGGTTTTTTATGATTTTGAAAGAAGTGTCAATATAGATGTATCAATATATATTAAGTACTGAAACATTATTGTTAACTGAATTTCATTTTAATACATTAAATATGTTTGATGATATGACACTTCTTGATTTTCAATTTTACATTAATCAAATAGAAAAAAATGTAGGAGAAAAAAATAAACGATATTCAAATACAAAAATGTTAGCTACATAGTTGCATATGCTTAAACAAGTATTGAATTCAATGTAGATTTAAAATAAAACTAGATTATATTTATATGTAATCTAGTTATAAAAAAGAAAAATAAAATGGCTAGAAATAATGATAATATGTTAGCTGCTAATTGGAAAGCTTTAGATTTATCAAAAATTGATAAAATCTAGTCATCATCTAATAAGCATAAATAGCTTTTTAATGATATTAAAGAATTGATTAAAAATGCTATTAATTGTATATATGGAACAGCATAGACTGAAGATAAATATGTAAAAATTGTCAATCTTATAATGCTTAGAATACAAGGAGCATTAGAAACATTGAATATTGACAATGAATTAATAATAGAAAATATTTAGAAAACTATTTCTGATTGTTTAGCTAAATATGATATTTCAAATAAAAATACAAATACAGAATCTAATAAAAATAAATCTGAATCTACTGAAGATGATAGTACTAAAAATATAGATACTAAAACTATTATAAAAGATTTAACAGATTCTATATAGAATTCTATATAGGAAAATATATAGCAAAATAATAAAGAATCTAACAATAAAAAAACAGAAAAAAGGACTACTAATAAATCTAAATCTAGTAATACTGATATTTCTAGAAGTATTAATAAAATTTTAACAAATGTAGATGAAAATTTAAAAAAATTAGAAAAAACTATTATATCTAATTTTAATATTTTTAAAAATCCAAAAATATTAAATTCAAAACAATTTAAAACATTAAAAAATATAGTTATAAAACAATATTAGAATTTATGTAAACTGGTTTCAAATACATTAAATACTATTAATACTAATATTAACAATATTGTTGATCTTCAATTAAAAACATATAAAATAGTTGAAGATTATATTAATAGTACTAAAAAATGGAATTTAGTAACAATATTACTTTATGCTGGTATTATTTTAACTGTAATATTCACTGCGCTTAATAATAAAGTGCAAAAATGGATAAAGGCAAAATTAGGCATAGATGAAAAAGAAAATTTATTTGCTGGATTATGTAAAAAATTATATCAATTTATAAATAAATTAATTGCTGAAATTGATTTTAAAAAAATAATTAAAGTTTTTGTCAATAAAATTATTGATGCATTAAAATCAACTTTAAATGATATGATTGGAAATCCAATTAAAACTATATGGAATTTATTAGAAAAAAAATTTTTAGAAATTGTTGAATTTAAAAATAAAATATGGGATCTTATAACTGGTGGAGAAAGTAAAGCTAAAAAAGAACAAGAAAAAATAATTGATAATTCTATTAAACAAGTTGAAAAAAATACACAAGAACAAATTGATAGTGCTAATAAAAAACAAGAGTCATCTTTTAATCAGATTAAACAAGATATTGATGCTGCAACAATAAAACAAACTGAATAGGTTGATAGCATGGTAGATGAAAATATAAAACAAACAATTTCTGCACAAAATCAAATTGAAAAAACTACAGATGAAGCTATTACAACTACATCAAAAAATATTTCAGAAATAAAAGATAAAACAATACCAAATACATCATAGGAAATTACACAAACTACAAACAATAACATTAATAATTTGCAAAATAATATTCAAAAAAACATTACAGATTCAACTAAACAATTAGCTGAAAATGCAAAAGATATCACAAAAGAAATAGCAAAAGATGGTGCATAGAAACCAGCAAAAGTTGATAAATTAAATTCACTCCAAAGTAGTACTGGTGGAGTTAAAATTGAAGCACAAAATGGAAATGTAAAAATACCAGATGGTGTTACGTAGATTCCAAGTCCAGATGGAAAAGTTGTATATACAAGTACAGAAAAAGCAAAAGAAGCAAATGAAAAAATTGCAGATATAAACAATACAACTAATAATTTAGGCATTAAACCACAAGTTAATGTAGATAGTTCAGTAAACAATAATGTATAGCAAAATATTCAGATTTCAGCAGAAAAATATCCATCAAACATAAAACTTAAAAATCAAACAATAAAAGAATATGAATAGTTAATTGAAAATGTTAATAAATTAAAAACAGATATAAAAAGTAACAAATCATTGCTTTCTGACATAAAAACTGACGTCAATAAATATTTTTCTGAATTGAATACTTCAATGAAATTATATATAAATTCTAAACAACAAAATAATACTAGAAATTCTGAATAGCAAAATAATACTATAATAATAACAAATTCTAAAAAAGATATTAATAGATTTGATGCAGAAAAAGAAAATAGATCTGATTTTTTCAATAATAATTTTGATTTTTTTTAATTAAGTGAATGAATTATGAGTTAGAATTTTGCTGAAAATTGGAAAAAGTTAAATACATCAAGTTTAAGTAAAACCAGCTTTGATTCACATTTAAAGCAAAATATTCAAATTTTAAAAACTCTTTAGAATATTTTAATTAACGCTGTTTCAGAATTATATGGAACATCAGAAAAAAATGACAAATACAAAAAAATTGTTGATTTAATATTATTACGAATAAATGGAATTATTTCAGAAAAAGATTTATCATTAGATTTTGTATATCAAAATATTGAATCTACAATAAATGATTTTTTAAAAAATAACATTGTTAATAATAGTTCTTCTATTAATATTTCAAATGATAAAAATATTGATAATAATGCAAAACATAACAATATTAGAAATTTATTAAATTGTATAGTTGACAATTTAACAAATATATCTATTGACAATAAAAAAACTAAAAATTTAAAATAGTCTTCAAATAAAACTACATTTAAAAACAAAAAAGAATCTTTAAATTTAAATATTTTAGATAAACTTAATTTTAATTTAAAAAGACTAAACAATTATTGTGATATTACATATGTATTACAAAATTTCATTTTAAAAACATTTAGTAATAATGTTTTTTTAAAATCAATTAATATATCTAAATCTACAATAAATCAACTTAAATTTAATTTAATATTTATATCTACTATAAATGAAGAATTTATATATAATTGTAATTTAAATTACAATAAAATTTATGATAAATATGTTTAGTATTTAAATTTAATAAATACTAATAATATAAGTAATTATAAAATTTTTAAAAAAGCATTTAGACGAAAAAGCATTTTTGAAAAAATTTTTGATAAAATCAATGATAATTCAATAGTTAAAAAACATGTTCTTAAATTATTTGGAAATAAAAATAGTTTTTTATCAATGTTTTTTAAAAATATATTTAGTAATACTTTATCAAATTTATATGATTATATATATGAACATGTAATTTAGAATATTAAAAAAATAATAACAAATTTTTTTAATAAATGTAAACAGTTTATAAATACAATTAAAAATACTTTATATAATATATTAAAAATAATAAAAAAATTATTAATTAAATCTATTTCTTCAATAGTTTCTTTTTTTGGCAAAGCAATATCAAAATCATGGAAAGCAATTAAAGCATTATTAAAACTAATATATACAACAGCAATTGCAGCTGTTAAAGGTATTATAGCATTAGTTAAAATTGGATGTACAACTTTAGGTAATTGGTTTTCAAAAACAAATACAGGAAGTAAAATCAAAGATATTTGGAATGCATCTAAATCATGGTTAGGCAAAAAAACTAGTAAATTAAAAAATTTAATGCCAAAACGTTTTAGTAATGTTATAAATAGTATTAAAAATTCATTTTCAAAAATAAAAAATATTAAAAACAATTTAGTAAATGGAATAAAAAATGGTTATAAAACTATAAAAAATAAAATTTAGCAACAACTTTCTAATGTTGTTAAAATTATTAAAAATAAAATTTCAAGTGTATGCAAAACTATTATTAATTCAGTTAAAAGAAAAATTGGTCCAGTTATAGCAAAAATTTTCAGAAAAAAAGCAGGTAAAAAACTTGGAAAAACTGCTGGTAGAAAACTTATTATAACTGCTATAAAGTGGTTAGCTAAAAAAATATTTACAAAAGCTGTAGGTAAAATTATTACTGGTATATTAACATCATTTTTATCTGGTGGTATAGGTTTAGCAATATCAATTATTACAATATTAATTGATATTTATATGATGCTTAATGATAAAGAAATACAAGCAATGTTACCTGGACTTAAAGAATATTGTTCTTTTGAAATGATTAACAATATGATAGTAGATTTTGTAAATGAAGTAAAAGAAAAACTTAAAAATGCTGTAAAAAATATGATAGCAGCTGGTCTTAAATGGTTTAATGAATATATATCTAAAACTGTAAAAGTTTGTACTTAGGGTATTTGTAAAGTAGTTGATTTCTTTTCAGGAACTAAAAAAATAAATACATCTAAATATCAAGATGATATAAATAAAATATTAAAAGAAAAATCAGATATATTTAAATCAAAAACTGTTAATGAAAAACTTAAATTTCTTAATACTTTTAATTTTAAAGATATATAGCATTTTATATTAGAAATAGAACGATTAACAAAACTTATAGATGAAGAATCAAATTCATGGTTTCCATCTACTAAAGAAATAAATAAATTAATAAATTTAAGACAGGATTTATTTATATCTTTAGCTAAAAAAATAGGATAGTATGGAGTTACTGAATTAAATGAAAATAATGTTAAAAATCTTCCATTTAAAATTTTAAAATTAAAACAAAGTTTGTAGTTAGCATATAAAGAAGAAGCTATTATATTAGAAATGTCATTAGAAAATAAACTTAATAATTTAGAAGAA
>DJSP01000019.1:8384-8656 GCA_002438065.1 Caryophanales bacterium UBA6331
CTTAATAATTTAGAAGAATTATCAAAAGAATTTGTTAATATAAGAAATAATAATATTAATGATTTTTCAAAAAATTTAGAAGAAGTTAAAGAATTTATAATTAAACAATATAAAAAATATAGTATAAAGTTTTTAACATTAAATACTGCACTAAATTTTGTTTAAATTTAAATAAAAATATATTTTTTAGAAAAAAGTAAATATAAAATATAAATAGTTTTAGTATATCATGGGAATATTAGGTATATCAGGTGCTGTAAAAAATATAAATC
>DJSP01000095.1 GCA_002438065.1 Caryophanales bacterium UBA6331
AATTCCTATTATATAAAAAATAGCACAAACTATTATTTTATTGTCATTAATAAAATAAAAAAGTCTATGTGCTATATATTTTATAAAATTGTTTAAGTTGGGATTTAGTAGCAAATGAAAGGAAAGTACTAATGGAAGACAATAAATTAATTATATATAAAAATGGTGAAGGCAATATTATAGTAGATGCTATTTATAAAGATGAAACTTTATGGCTATCACAAAAGGTAATGTCAAAAGTTTTTGATGTTGGCGTTCCAGCAATTTCTAAACATTTAAAAAATATATTTGAAGAGCAGGAATTAGATAAAAATTTAGTTGTTTCCAAAATGGAAATAACTGCTGATGACGGAAAAAAGTATAATATGACTATTTATAGTTTAATGATATCAATTGTATTAGCGTTTATAATTAGAGTAGCATTATAATTCTAAATAAGGTAAAATAAAAAAGAAAGAAGTGATTAAAGCTGATATGTATCAAAAAAGAAAAATAAGAGCAGAAAAGAAAAATAATGATAGCCAAAGAAAATAATTATCAGTTGAAATTTTGTGGTAAAGAATGACTTATATAAACTCTCTTTAAAGCTCTTATTTCATAAGGCTTTTAATTAAATTTCTTTTTTACAATTTTTAATAAAAAATTAACAAAAATATAAGAAAAAACGGGTAATAGCTACTTAAAGAAACTTTGTTCTAAGAAGGTGAATATTTTGAAGATAGAAGATTTAAGAAAAGATTATGATGAATTACAAGTTAAATATGGTGCTAAGGAATTAGATTCTATATATAATGGTGGATGTGAAAATAATCCTGATATATGTTTTGTTTTTATGAATCCTACAGGGAAAAATATTGCTAGTGATAAATCTTGGAAAGGTAGAAAGTCTCCATGGTTAGGAACTAAAAATATATGGAAGTTGTTCTATAAAGTTGATTTATTAAGTGAAGAAACATTTAACAAAATTCAAGAAAAGAAACCAAAAGAATGGGATTATGAGTTTTGCAACTATGTTTACGAAGAAATTGAAAAAAATAAATTGTTTATTACTAATTTAGGTAAATGTACACAAATAGATGCAAGACCATTGCCTGATGAAGTGCTGAAAAAATATCTTGATTTATTATTCAAAGAAATAAACATAATTAAACCAAAAATAATTATTACTTTTGGAAACCAAGTTAGTTCTATTATTTTAAATAAAAAGATATCTGTATCTGAAAATAGAAAAAAATGTCAAAAAATACAAATTAATAAAGAAGAATATAAAGTTTATCCTGTTTATTATCCAGTAGGGAATGGCATATTTAATATTGATAAATCGATAGAAGATATAAAATGGATAATTGAAAATAAAATAAAAAAAGAAGAATATAGTAATGAAAAAGAATCAAATAGCATAACTAATCAAAAATTAATTATAGATAATTTTTTAAATGTAACAAGAATGATAGAAAATGGAAGTGATTAAAGTGGATATGTATCAAAAAAGAAAAATGAGACAAGAAAAGAAAAATAATGATAATCAAGGAAAATATTCATTAATTGGAATTTCGTGGTATCCTGGGCATATGAAGAAAACCAAGGATGAAATTAAAAAAATAATGCCAGTTATAGATATCGTATTTGAAATAATTGATGCTAGAATACCACTATCTTCTAAAATTAAAGATATAGATGATATTACTAGAAATAAAGATAAAATACTTATAATGTCTAAGGCTGATTTATGTGATATAAATGAAACTAATAAATGGGTTAAATATTATGAAAATAAAGGTTATAATGTAGTATTAGTTAATTTAAGCGATAATAATGATTATAAGAAAGTTATTGAATTAATTAATAAGGTAGCTAAAAATATTAATTTAAAGAGAAAAGAAAAAGGTTTAAAAGAAAAAGAATTAAAAGCATTAGTTATTGGAATACCTAATGTTGGTAAGAGTACTTTAATTAATAATTTAGCTGGTAAAAAAGTGGCTAAAACTGGTAATATGCCGGGAGTTACAAGAAATAATGTGTGGTTAAAAACTAAATATAAAGTATTAGTGCTTGATACACCGGGAATATTATGGCCAAAATTTGATGAAGAAAGAGTTGCTCTTAATTTATGTGTTTTTAGTGCAATTAAAGAGGATGTTATCCCATTATATGATGTTGCTAGTTATATATTAAAAGTATTAAGTGAAAGATATCCTAATATATTATGTGAGAGATTTAAAATTAATGAATTTAATGATGATGCATTTGATGCGATTGCTAAAAATATTGGATCTATTAAAAATGGAGAAGCAGATTATAATCGTACAGCCAAATATATAATTAATGAAATAAAGTTAGAACATATAAAAGGAATTACGTTTGATTATGAAAAATAATATGTTAAGTTATGAACAAGAGTTATATGATAAAGGTATTAAATATATTGCTGGGGTAGATGAAGTTGGACGTGGGCCTTTAGTTGGGCCGGTTGTTACAGCAGCAGTTATTTTACCTGTGGGATATTTTAATGGATTAATAAATGATTCTAAAAAATTATCAGAAAAAAGAAGAAATGAATTATATGAAATTATAATGAGAGATGCATTAAGTGTTTCAATTGGAATGATGGATAATAAAGTAATAGATGATATAAATATTTATGAAGCAACAAAACTTGCAATGTATCAAGCTATAAATAATTTAGAGATTAAGCCGGAATATGTTCTTATTGATGCAATGAAGTTAAGTGATTTAGAAATGCCAAGTGAAAGTATTATTAAAGGTGATAGTAAATCGGAATCAATAGCGGCAGCTTCAATTGTTGCAAAAGTTACTAGAGATAGAACGATGTATGAGTTAGATAAAAAATTTCCGGAGTATGGATTTAAAAATCATAAAGGTTATCCAACTAAAGCTCATTTAGAAGCAATTAAAAAATATGGACTACTTGATAATTATAGGTTTACTTTTGGACCAGTCCGTGATTTAATATTAAATGGTGAGAAAAATGAAAGAAAAATTAGGAAAACGAATTTTTAAAAATAGTGTGGGTTTCTTAACTTTGATTTTTTTTATAGAAATTATTTTAAGAATAAACCTTTCATATAAAATATTAGATTGGGATATTTTTAGAATATTTATATCTTCTTGTGGTTTTGGAATTGTACTTGGTTTAATAAGTTCTTTATTTAAAAATACTGGAAGTAAGATATTTAAAACAATTATAAGTGTAGCACTTACTTTGTATGCATGGATAGAAGTTAATTTATATAACTATCTAGGATTTTTTATGGGAACTGGTAATGCGGAACAAGGAACTAAAGTTGTAGATTATATTAAAGAATATATTGCTGCTGCTAATTGGAAAAGTTATTTGCTATTAATTCCTTTAGTGTTATATCTTTTTTATATTTGGTTTTTAGATAAAAAAATAAAAGAATATAAATTAAATAAGACTACTTATTTTGAATTTAAAATAGAAAGTAATAGAAATAAATTATTAACTGTTGCTGCCTATGTAATTGTAGTAATTTTTGTTTGTATAATGTATTATGGAACTTTAACAATTAAGTTTATGCAAAATAATTTACAAACTATTAGTAATAAAAATTTAATTCTTACAAATGATAATCCAAATTTAAATGTAAGTCAGTTTGGAGTGTATGCTTTTGGTTTTAGTGATGTTGTAATAAATACATTTGATATTAATGTTGATATTAGTGATGATATTATTAATAATAATCAAAATAGTGTTGTAGCAAATGATGAAGCAGCTAGAAATATTGATGATACAGCTTGGAATGAAGTAATTAATAATGAAAAGAATTCAACTTATAATAAATTAAATAATTATTTTATTAGTAGAGAGATTACTCCTAAAAATGATAAAACAGGTATTTATGAAGGAAAGAATTTAATAGTTATATTAATGGAATCTACTAACTATATTGCAATTAATAAAGATAGATATCCTACAATTTATAAGTTATGGAGTGAAGGTACATCATTTAGAAATAATTATAGTCCAAGAAATAGTTGCTCTACTGGTAATAATGAAATGACAGTAATGACTAGTTTATATACTATTAATCAAACATGTACTGCTAATAGATATAAAAATAATGTATATCCGGAATCTATATTTAATATGTTTAAAGATTTAAATTATGTTACAACAAGTTATCATGATTATGGAGATCATTATTATTCTAGAAAAACTATCCATAAAAATATGGGAAGTGGACAATATTATAATGCATCTGATTTAAATATTAAGTGGAGTAGTTTATATGAAGAATGGCCTAGTGATACTGATTTAATTAAGACAAGTGTTCCTCATTTTATTAATGAAGATAAATTTATGGTATTTTTAACATCAGTTACTACTCATCAACCTTATGGTGTTGATAGTGAATATGGTAATAAGAATTTAGATAAATTAAGTGATACTGATTATCCAATTACAATTAAAAGATATATGTCTAAGATGTATGAACTTGATAAGGCTTTGGAATTATTATTAGATGAATTAGAGAAGGCTGGAAAGCTTGAGGACACCGTAATCGCATTATTTGGTGATCATTATCCTTATGGACTTAGTACAAGTTCTATTTCAGAAGTAGTTGGATATGATGCAAGTGTTGATAATGAGATGGATAGAACTCCAATGATTATATATAATTATGGACAAGAACCAGAAATAGTTGAAGATTATACTTCATTAGTTGATTTATTACCTACATTATTAAATATGTTTGGTATTGATTATGATCCAAGATTGTATTTTGGTAACGACATATTTTCAGAATATGATCATAGAGCTTATTTTGCTGATGGTTCTTGGCAAGATAAAATAGGCTATTATAGTGCGTCTAAAGGAATATTTACACCTAAAGATGAAAATAATACATATACTAATCAAGAAATAATTGATATTAATAAACAGATAAGTTTAAAACAACAGATGAGTGCACTCGCAATAAAAAATGATTATTTTAATTATTTGTTTAAAAAATTAGAAGAATATAGTAATACTTCTTATATAGCAAATAGTAGTAATAGAAATGAGGAATAAAATGAATTTAGTTATTGTAGAATCTCCAAGTAAAACTAAAACAATTGGTAATTATTTAGGTAGTAATTATAAAGTAGTTTCTAGTAAAGGACATATTAGAGATCTTGCAACAACAGGTAAATATGGTTTAGGAATTGATATTGAAAATAATTTTAAGCCAAATTATACTGTAATTAAGGGTAAATCTAGTGTAATAAAAGAACTTAAAAATGATGTTAAAAAAAGTGATATGGTCTATCTAGCAACCGATCCCGACCGTGAAGGAGAGGCAATAAGTTGGCATTTAAAAGATGCTTTAGGAATAGATGATAAAGACTATGAGAGAGTAGTGTTTAATGAAATTACACATGATGCGGTTATTAATGCATTTAAAAATCCAAGAAAGATTGATGAAAATTTAGTTAAATCTCAAGAAACTAGAAGAATGTTAGATCGTATTATTGGTTTTAGATTATCTAAATTAATGCAATCAAAAACAGGTGGAAAGTCAGCTGGACGTGTTCAATCAGTTGCTCTTAAACTAATTGTTGACAGAGAAAGAGAAATTAATGCTTTTAATCCTGAAGAATATTGGACAATAAGTGCTTTATTTCCTAAATTTAATGCTGATTTAGATAAATATAAAAATAAAAAAATTGAGATATCTAATGAGGATGAAGCAAATAATGTTTTAAATTCACTAGGCAAAGATTTTAAAGTTACTACTGTAGTTAAAAAAGAAAAAAATCGAAAAGGTGTTATGCCGTTTACAACTAGTACTTTACAACAAGCGTGTGCTAATAAACTTAATTTTGGTGCTTCTAAAACAATGCGTGTTGCCCAAAAACTTTATGAGTCAGTTGATTTAGGCAAAGAATCTGTTGGTTTGATAACTTACATGAGAACTGATTCAACAAGACTATCTAATATGTTTATAGATGAAGCTCATAAATTTATTGAAGAAAACTATGGCAAAAAATATATTGGAGCTGTTAAAAAATCTAAAGAAAAAGCAAATGTTCAAGATGCTCATGAAGCAATTAGACCGACATCACTTAAAAGAACACCAGAATCTGTTAAACAATACTTAACAAATGATGAATATAAAGTTTATAGTATTATTTATGCTAGAGCTTTAGCTTCTTTAATGGCTGATGGTAAGGTATTAGCAACAACTATTTTATTAGATAATAATAATTATGAATTTAAAGCAACTGGACAAATTGAATGTTTTGATGGTTATTTAAAAGTATATCGTAAGTATGTTGATGTTGATGATGTTATTTTACCTGATATTGAAGAAGGCACTATACTTAACGCGGATGAAGTTAAGAAGGAACAACACTTTACTAAACCACCTGCAAGATTTACTGAAAGTTCATTAATTAAAGAATTAGAAGCTTTAGGTATTGGTAGACCATCAACCTATGCTAAAATATTAGATGTAATTAAAGAAAGAGCTTATGTTAGATTAGAAGATAAAAAGTTTGTACCTACGGAAGTTGGAATTGAAACAACTGATAAATTACAAGAATTTTTCTCAAGTATAATTAATGTGGATTATACAGCTAATATGGAAAATGATTTGGATTTAATTGCCGAAAATAAAGAAGATTATATTAAAGTATTAAAAGAATTTTATGGTGATTTTGAACCATTAGTTAAAAAAGCTTTTGAGGAAATGGAGAAAAAAGCACCAGAAGTTACTGGGGAAAAATGTCCAAAATGTGGATCTGATTTAGTTATTAGAACTAGCAGATATGGTAAATTTACGGCTTGTTCTAATTATCCGACTTGTAAGTATATTAAACCTGAAGAGAAAAAGATTGAAGAAGTATGTGACTGCCCAAATTGTGATGGTAAAATAGTAGTTAAACGTTCTAAAAAAGGTAAGGTTTTCTATGGTTGTAATAATTATCCAAAATGTAAAACCGCCTTGTGGGATGAACCAACAGGCGAAAAATGTCCTAAATGTGGAAACTTATTAGTGTATAAGGGTAAAGATAGAACTATAAAATGTAGTAGTTGTGATTATACAAAATAAAATTAAGTGCCAGTTTATGGTGCTTTTTTTAATTTATTAGAATATAATTCGTAACATCAGCCATTATAATAATGGTGATAAAATGATAGATGAATATGAAATACTAAATTATGTTTATAAAAACGCTAAAATGGGTGCTGATAGTACTAATACTTTATTAAAATCTTTAGAAAATAAAGATAATAAAATAACAGAAGTTGTAAATGATATACTAAATAGTTATAATTCGTTTTTAAAACAATCGGAAAGTTTGCTAAAATCAATGAACGAAAAAGGTAAAGGATTTAGTCCTTTTACAAATATGTCTGCTGATATGGGAATAAAGATGCAAGTTCTAAAAGATAATAGTGATTCAGCTATTGCAGATATGCTTATTAATGGGCTTACAATGGGTGAAATTGAAATGACAAAGATGTTTTCTTGCTTTGATGAAAATGTAGATAGAGATATTAAAAAATTAATTAGAGATTTTAAAGATTTTCAAACTAATGCGATTGCTAAGCTTAAAAAATATTTATAATGACACCTTAATTGGTGTTTTTTTACTTTAATATTTTTTTAGTTTCTTTATAGTTTAGTAATACAACAATTAGAATATCTACTATTTCGGAAATAATTAAGGCATATATTCCAATGTTACAAAAACATAAGATAGATAAAGTAATAAGCTTAAAAACAATTCCAATTGTAGTCGTTCGCATTACTATTTTAGTCTTATTAAACGCTGTTAAAACAATTGATAAAGGTGCTTCTAAATAATAAAGAATAAAGAAGGGACATAAGAATTTTATGTAAGTGTATCCAGAAGTAGTATTAAAAATAATACTTAATATTTCGTCGGAAAAGAAGAATAAAAAGATATTTGTGCCTATTCCAAAGACAAAAGAAAATGTTAAGACTTTATAAAATATTCTTTTTACTTTTTTGATATTGTTAATGTTTTTAGATAATTCGGGAAGAAGAGCAGTTGCAACTGCACCTAAAAGATAAGTTGGAACAACTAATAAACCAATTACGTAAGTATTATAAATAGCATAATTACTGATAATATATTCATTAGAAAAACCATTTAATAAAAGTAAATTAGTTAATATGATAGGTTCAAAGAAATAACCAATATTACCAATTATTCTGGATGATACAGAAGGAATACTTATTTTTAAAACATCTTTAATTGTACCAATGTCGGGTTTTAGATCTTCTTTTTTGATGGTAAATCCTTTAGGCAAATATAGTAAGAAGACAATAATGGAAATTGTTTCAGATATTATTGATATTAAAATATAGCCTATTACAGCAAAGATGATTCCATGTTTAATAAGTTTAGGAAGAATAATTATAACTATAAATAGTTTAAAAAGTTGTTCAATTATATTGGAAATGGTATGAGGCATCATTTGCTGTTTACCAAAGAAATATCCTCTTATAATTGAAGCAATAGATATAAATGGTAAAACTAGAGAACAAGCAATTAATGGATAATATGTCTCCTTATTGTGTAGTAAATTATTTGATAAAAAGTTAGCAGATAACACAACAATTAAAATGAGAAATATATTTAAAATGATAGAGATCGGAATGATAGAAGAAGCAATATTCTTACCTGTTTTTTCGCCTTTAGCAATAATTGATGATATAGCTAGAGGAAAACCTAGTTGGGTAATAGTTATTAATAAACTATAAGTCGGCATTATAAGTGAATATATTTCAATACCTGATCCAATATTACGTGTAAAGTAAATTCTAATTACGAAACTTAATAATTTAGTGACAATTCCACCTATTAATAATATTAATGTACTTTTTATAAATTTATTTTTCATACTTAAGTATATGATTTATTTATTATTTTAATTATAATGATAAACTCCTAAGTAGACATGTATATTTAGTTATAGTATATTATTTATGCGAGAAAAAAATGTTAAATCATTTTTGCAAGGGAACTGTCTGATTGATAGATTCCTATTTTTATGAAATGATTTTTTAAAATATATAAAGATTTTTCTATTAAAATTTGTTATAATGTTTGTGGATAAAGATGAGGTTAAAAATGGAGGAATTTAAATTTAAATCTTTAGAAGAACTATATAAAAAATTAATACCAGCTTTTAATGTTAAAATAAATGATTTAAGAAGAAATAATATTAAAGGAATAGATAGAAAAGATATTTGGAATTATTTAAAAAATACATATTGGATAAAAAGAGAACATTTAACTTTAGGAGAAATGGTTAATGATATTATTACAGTTTCTGATAAGGAATTAATTGATTATAAAATTAGCAATAGATAGGATTTGATAATAATGTTTGAAAATATAATTAATAAGCTTAGTGAAAATGCTAGTAGTAGCGAACTTGATTTAGTTAATAAGGCATATAATATTGGAAAAGAAATTGCAAGTGATGATCATTATTTAAGAGTTGCTTCAATTGTATCTGAATTAAATGCTGATAGTACCATGATTATTGCAGCACTTTTACATGATGCATATGCGAAAAAAAATATTACTTATGATGAAATTAATGAAGAGTTTGGAAGCAATATTGCTAATTTAGTTGCTAATTTAATTAAACTTAGAAGTATTAAATTAAATGATTATAATGAATCATCAAGTGTTTATTTAAGAAAAGTATTAGTAGGAATAAGTGATGATGTAAGAGTTATAATTATTAAACTTGCTGATAGATTAGATGAGATGCAGACTAAAGAATATAGTGAAGATGAAAAGAAACAAATTGCTAATGAAACTATGAATGTATTAATTCCAATTGCTCATAGATTAGGTATTAATAGTATTAAATCTAAATTAGAAGATTTATGCTTGAGATATACTAAACCTGATGTTTATGATGAAATACTTGAAAAATTATCTGGAACAAGAAAAGAATTAGCTGTTAGTTTAGAAGACATGCAAAATGAACTTATTGAAATATTAACAGAACATGGTATTAATTTTCATATTAAGTCTAGAGTTAAAAGCGTTTATAGTATTTATAATAAATTATCTACAGGTAAAAAATGGAGCGATATTTATGATATTTTAGCACTTAGAATAATTCTTGATACTCCTGAAGATTGTTATTTAGTTGTTGGACTTATCCATGCTAAATATAGACCAATTCCTAAGCGATTTAAAGATTATATTGCAATGCCTAAAGAAAACATGTATCAGTCTTTACATACATCTGTTTTTGGAGTTGATGGACATATATTTGAAATTCAGCTAAGAACTAAAGAAATGGATGAAATTGCTGAACATGGTATTGCGTCACATTGGTCTTATAAAGAACATTCAGATGGAACTGTTAAAAATTTAATGGAACAAAAGCTAGAAATATTTAGAAATACTATTGATTTAGCAACAAGTGATGCTAGTAATGAATTGTTTGAACAAAATATGGAAATGGAGTTATTGTCTAAACAAGTTTATGTTTTTACACCTAAAGGTGATGTAATGGAGCTTCCACTTGGTTCTACGCCAGTTGATTTTGCTTATCGAATTCACTCTGATATAGGAGATCATATGGTTGGAGCAATTGTTAATGATAATATTGTTCCACTAGATTATGAACTAAATGATAACGATATAATTAAAGTTAATACAAATGCGAGTGCTAAACCTAATATAGATTGGTTAAAATTTGTTAAAACTAGTCAAGCTAAAAATAAAATTAAGGCATATTTTAGTAAACAAGATCGTGAAAGATATATAGAAGAGGGAAAGTCCTTAATTGAAAAAGAATTAAGAAAGAGAAAATTACCTTTAACTTTGTTAAATGAAGAAGAAAATATTGATAAGATTTATAAAAATCTAAAGATTAATAATATTGATGATATGTATTTAAGTTTAGGTGCTTTAAGATATACTCCCACTTATATTGTAAATCTAATTACGGAAGAAAAAACATCTATGGATGACTTAATGCTTGAAAGAGTTAATAATAATAGTGAAATAAAAGAAAACTATAAGAATGATATTATTGTTGATGGAGTAGATAATATTAAAGTTAATGTAGCAAAATGTTGTCATCCAGTTCCAGGTGATGAAATAATTGGCTATATTACTAAGGGTGAAGGTATAATTGTTCATAAGAAGAATTGCCCTAATATAAAAAATATTGATACTAGATTAATAGAGGTTACTTGGAATAATGGTAATAGTGATAAATTATTTATTGCTAGAATAAAAGTTAATACCGATTCAATGGATAACCATATTTTAGATATTGTTACTAAAGCAAGTACAAGAGGAATAACAATATCAGGTATTAATGAAATTAATGAGAAAGATGCAGTATCATATGAAATTAATGTTAAGGTTAAAAATAAAGATGATTTATCTTTACTTATTGATGATTTAAGAATACTACCATTTGTTAAAGAGGTTATAAGATGAAAGTAGTAATTCAAAGATGCAAAAGTGGATCTTGCATAGTAGATGATAAAATAGTTAGTAAGATTAATAATGGATTAGTAGTTTTAGTTGGATTTAACGTTAATGATACTATGGATGATATAAATTATATTGTTAAAAAGATAGTTAATTTAAGAATATTTGATGATGAAAATGGGGTTATGAATAAAAGTGTTATTGATGTTAATGGCGAGATTTTATCAATTAGTCAGTTTACTTTGCAAGCTATAACAAAAGATGGTAACAGACCAAGTTATGTTAATGCGATGAAAGGCGAAGAAGCTATTAAACTTTATGAAATATTTAATTATAAATTAAATGAAAGTGTTAAAACTCATTCTGGTGTGTTTGGTGCTGATATGTTAATTAAAATTGATAATGATGGACCAATAACTATTGTGATAGATAGTCAAAATAAATAATATTTATTTATAATTTAACCGTCAAGCGAACATTTTTCAAAAATTTTCGCTGTGTACTAGATTGCTAGTGATAAGGTATTTTCAAATATAAATGTTGGAGATAAATATAGAAAGTAAATATCTCTAATTAGCCAGTCATTCTATATTTATCTTCAACAAATAAATAATTGGCTGGCTAATTAGAGATATTTTTGTATGAGAAAATTAAAATTGGAAAATATTATTGATATATATAACTTATTACCGGAAGAAATAGATAATGCAATTAAAAAATTATCTACTGCTTTAAATATTATTAAACAAAGACTGCGGCAAGAATGCAATGTAATAAAATTACTGTATTTTTACTTAGACATAAAGTATTAGAATGTATATCAGCCATTAGAAAAAATACAAAAC
>DJSP01000087.1:0-23186 GCA_002438065.1 Caryophanales bacterium UBA6331
AATTTATTCTATTTTACTGATAAAATTAAATGATTATTTACATTTATATCAAAATAATGATATAGTATTTATAGCAAGGTAGGTAGATAATTCATGAAAAAAAAGTATATAAAAATAATAATTTCAATATTAATAATTATTTTATTAATTGGATTAGGAATATTTGGCTATAAAAAATTAAAAAATAGAAATAATGACTCTAAAGTAATAGAAAATAATAACAATATAAAAGCAGTGGATAATTTGATTGAACTTACTACTTCATATAGCATCAAATCTATTGAAAAGATTAAAATTAATGGAGAAACCAAAAATGTGTATTTCTTTTATAAAATTTATATTCGTGATTCTACAGCGACAGCAACTTTATCTTGTAGTACTGAAAGTTACACTCCAAAAGTTTATAATGTATATTTTGAACCATATGTTTTAGTTACAGATTCATTTTACAATACAACAAATTATGAAGATTTATATACATCAAATTCTAAAACAAGATTAAAATCATCATGGATTATCAATAATTATGAAAGTTGCTTTGAAATTAACAATACATATTTTAAAAAAGATCTGCAAAACTTTATATTTTATTCAAGAGTTGCTCAAATTAAAGATAATTATTTTGTTACTTCTTTTAGTACAAGTTATAGTGTTGGAATAAATAGTTTTGTACATACATCTTCCAATTTTTTTAACTATTCAAAAGTATATGATATTGATAAAGGTGATATGGTTTTTGAAGTACCAACTAATAATTTAGAGATATTTGATGAAAAGAAATATGAGGTCAAAGCACCGGATACTACAAATGACAAAACTACTATACCAATAATTTTAACATCAGCACATTATCTAAGAATTGGACAAAACACAGCAATTAATCAAGTTAAAGACAAAGTAGCAGTTTATAATGGCAACTTATATTATTTAGACACAAATTATAATAATAAAGAATTAAATGGAAAGCAATTACTTGATATTCATGAAGTTACCTTTGGAACCAGTTATCCAAATCAATACAGAGATATTAATTTAACTCAAGAAGATATAGAATTAGACAACAAGGGAGACACTACAACAGCAAGAAATATATATAAAATTTATGCTGAAGTAAGCTTAAATGGTGAATCATAGTTATTGGTGAATTATGAAAAGAAAAAAAGGTTTTACACTTGTTGAATTACTGGCAGTAATTGTACTAATCAGTCTTTTACTAATTATTACAATTAGTTCAATTCAAAATGTAAATAGAAATTCAAAATCTAAACTTTGTAGAACTAAATTATCTTTAATAGAAGATGCTGTAAATTTATATTTAACAAACAATCCTGAATGCTTTTTTAATTCAGATGAATCTAATAATTGTTATAGTCAAATTTGTTCAAAACTAAGTAAAGATAGTAATAATAATGATACATGCATTACTTCAGTCAATAATTTAGTTGAATTAGGAATAGTTGAAAAAGATAAAGACGATATTGTTATTAATCCACTTAATAAAAAAGATATGGGAAACTACAATGTTTTAATATCTTATAACAATAAATTAAATGTATTTGAAACACATTTTTTAGACGAAGATGATACTATAGATAAAAACTATATAAAAAGATGTGGAGAAATTAAAAGTGGTATTATAGAAGATGAAAGTGAAAAAAATAAAAAATTCAATTTAAAATCAGATTATTTTGATGTTAATATATATATAGATGGTGACGAAGATAGTCCATATTCCGCTGGCCCAAAAAAAGATGTATATAAGTCAAAAATAGGAACTTCTTGTCAACAATTTTTGTCCGAAAAATTTTCATCTATACCAAGAGATGATGCTGATAATTATCAAATTCAAAGTTATACTGAAAAAGATAATATTTTAAATTGTTATTTTACAGAAAAAGAAAAACCATCAATTCATATTTTATATGATACAAAAGCAATTAAAATAACAAATGGTATAAAAGATGAAGATACATACGAGCCAAATCCAGATGAACCTATCGAAATAAAATACGATTTTATATCAGACGAATATCGTTTGGATAACATAAGTTGTTCTCCCAATGTATGCGACATAGATCGTGATAATAATAAGATAAAAGTTAATTTGAAATATGACAATGTAATAGTTGAAATAAAAACAGATAAAAAATATGTATTAAATTATTATATAAATGACCCTAATGGTTCAGATGATAATTATTTTCCATATGATTCTTCAAAAGACACTATCCTTAATGATTTAATAAAAAATGGAATACCTGTTAATAGTGTTGAAGAAGCAAAGCAAATATGTGAAAAAAATATGGATGCCAATTTATTTACTAGCTCTTCAATTGATAAGGAATATGGAAATAAAGCTTATAGATGCAAATATAATCGTAAAAAATTCAAAATTAATTTATTAACAGATACAAACATATTAAAATCGCAATCGCGTATTAATGGTGAAGAAATTAGACAAGAATATAAATGGGGACAAACAATAAAAATAAAATTCAGATTTAAAGATAATTACTATTTCGGATATATTGATGAAAACAACACTACAAAAAATATCGATTTTAATGTTCCAAAGGATATTTTAATAAATAAATATTATTATGATACAGATCAAGATATAATAACATTTACAATGCCTGACAAAGATGTTAAATTAAGTGTTAAATCTGGAGAAGGATTTAATATGACTTTATATAATAATTTTCAAAATGCTAATAATGAGGATGGATATGAAGCATATAAAGTTGGAGAAAACACCATTTTTATTGTTATTTCAAATAATGATTATCTTAGTTATATTTATAGTTTTTGTGGGAAAGAAGGATACAAAAAAGATGGAATTGATTATGGAAATTATACTTTAAATTCTAATTATAATTATTTTAGTAAAAATTCATCAGAAATTAATTGCTATTATGATCGAAAAACAGTTAATATTAGAGTAGAAAAAGAAGTAGATGAAATTAATTCAAGAATTATAATTAATCCAAATAATGCTCAAATATCTAAAAGTGAAACAATAGAATATAGATATGGTGAAACTATAATGTTTAAACTAGTTTCTGATTTAACTGATATAAAAACCAATATTAAAATTAAAGATAAATATAATAAATTATATAATTGTCAAGATTATAAAGGATGCACATCTGATAATAATGGAACATATAAAATAAAAGAAGTTACAGAAGATATAAAACTAATACCTGAAATTAAAGAATCATTTAAAATATATAAATATTATCAAAATGCAGATAACAAAGATGGGTATGATCTAAAATTTATTGATAATACGGGTGAAATTAATTCTGCTGATTCTTCAAAGTTAGAATTGAAAAATTTATGTAAAAATATTGATAATAATTATGCTTTTGAGGAAACAATAAGTTATATAGTAAGAACCAATCATGAAATTAATTGTTATTATAACAGAAATACAGTTAAAATAACATTCGATAAATCCGACGAAAAATTAAAACAATATAGTATAGCTCCACACACAAAAGATGATTTATCAAATTATACTATAACCAAAAATGAGACATTAACTTATAGATATGGCCAAAATATCATATTGTCAAAATATATGTTTGAAGATTATTATGATGCAGATGAAATTAAATGTATAGATAAAAATGAAAACACCATAACTGATTCTGAAATTTGTAATGTAGCATCTACTGGTAAAACTAAAATTAAAGCCAAACAATCTATGACAGTTAAGCCTATGACAAAACCAAAAGAAGAAATGTATGATGTTTACTTTTATTACCAAAATGCCGACAATAAAGGCGGATACAATATTGAAAATCATAAAACTCAATTAATTACTTTAAAAGATGAATATATCAAAAAAATAGCCAAATCATGTAATATAAGTGATGCTACTTATGATTTTAATGCATCTTTAAGTTACATCGCTAACGATGCTCATAAAATTAATTGTTATTATGATCGAAAAACAGTTAAATTAAAATATAGTATCGATTCTAAAATTAGTTCATTTGGCTATGCACCAGCAAATAATAATACAATTTCTATAGGCACTACTAACAATAGTACAAGAGAATATCGTTATGGTCAAAATATTATTCTTAAGATTAATAAGTATAATACAGGATATAGTTTTGAAAACTTTTATGTTAAATGTACTGAAAATTATGTAACATGTTTAGGTGTCAATGATGTTATCAAAATAAATATTACTGATAAGCAAAATATTCCTGACAATCTAGAAGTTACTATAACAAAAAAAGAGAGTGAATAAACAAAAATTCACTCTTTTAATTTACGTAATAATTTAATTTAATTCTTTTTCCTTTTATTTCAATTAAGTTTTCATCTTTCATATGTTTTAACTCTCTATTCATAGCTGATCTATCAACACATAAATAATTAGCTAATGACGTAAAATTAAAAGGTAAATAAATTACATCACGATTATATTTTTTAGACATCTGTTTAAAATACGTTAATAATTTATTACGTATAGTTTTATTAGACATAATTTCCATTCGATTATTTATATTAATCATTTTTTTACTTAGAATATCTAGTAAATTTTTAAGCACTTGATTATAATACTTATTATTTATCTCATTAGATATAACATAACTAAAATCTAATACTAAAATTTTAGATTGTTCTTTTAAATATAAATTATAATCATTATCTAAAAGAGGTAATGTAAAAGTTGTTATAATATCATCTTTAGATAATAAATCAATAGTGGTTTCATTATCGTTGTAATCTAGTTTGTTAATTTCTATCGTACCTTCCAAAACAATTAAAATCGATTTAGTATAAAAAATATCTTTAGGAATAACCATATTACTAGAAAAAGAATATGTATATGATTTTAATAATTCAAGTAACTTATTTTGAACTTTTTCCGGTATATTTTTAAATAAATCATTCATATTTACACCTCTTTGTAAAAATTTTAACATATTTAATTAATTGGTGCAATTGCACCAAAATAGATTTATCTCTTATGCTATACTTTTTTTAGTTAACATAGGAAAGAGGTAAAACAAATGAAGGTTATTAAACGTGATGGGCATATGGTAGATTGGTGTCCTGAAAAAGTAGAAAATGCTATAATGAAAGCAAATAACGAGGTAGAAGAGGAAGATCAAGCCTCATCAACTCAAATAAAAAATATAATAAAATATATTGAAAAACTAGGTAAAAAAAGAATATTAGTCGAAGATATTCAAGATATAATTGAAATGAAATTAATGGCTCAAGGAAAGTATGAACTTGCTAAAAAATATATTACATATAGATATACAAGAGAATTAGTAAGAAGAAGCAATACAACTGATCTAGCTATTAAAGAATTAATCGATGGTGAAAGTGAGTATTGGAATACCGAAAACTCAAATAAGAACGCCAAAATTGTTACAACTCAAAGAGATTATTTAGCAGGAATTACTTCAACAGATATTACAAGAAGATTTTTACTTCCTGAGGATATAGTTCAAGCACATGACGATGGTATTATTCATTTCCATGATGCTGATTATTTTGCTCAAAATGCATTACATAATTGTGATTTAATTAATTTAGATGATATGCTTCAAAATGGAACAAATATTAATGGAGTTATGATTGAAAAGCCACATAGATTTTTAACAGCTATGACTATTGCTACACAAATTATTACTGCTGTTAGTTCTAGTCAATATGGTGGATGTACAATTACATTAACACATTTAGCACCATTTGTAAGATTAAGTAAGGAAGCATACGAAAGAAAATATAAAGCAAGAGGTTTAAATAAAGACCAAATTAAACAATTTGTAAGTGAAGATTTAGCTAAAGAAATTACTGATGGAGTTCAAACATTTCAATATCAAATTAATTCAATGACAACAACTAACGGTCAAGCTCCTTTCTTAAGTGTTTGTATGTATTTAGGAGAAACAGATGAGTATAAGGAAGAACTTGCAATGCTTATTGAAGAAGTATTAAAACAAAGAATTCTTGGTATGAAAAATGAAAAAGGTGTATATATTACGCCAGCGTTCCCTAAACTTTTATATGTTCTTGAAGAAGATAATATTAAAGAAGGAAGTAAATATTATTATTTAACTAAATTAGCTGCCGAATGTACTGCTAAGAGAATGGTTCCTGATTATATTTCTGAAAAAATAATGAAAGAAAATAAAATTGATAAAAATGGTAATGGTCAATGTTATCCATGTATGGGATGTCGTTCTTTCTTAACTCCTTATGTTGATAAAGATGGTAAACCTAAATATTATGGTAGATTTAATCAAGGTGTTGTTACAATTAACTTAGTTGATGTAGCTTTATCTAGTGATAAAGATATGGATAATTTCTGGGATATCTTTGATGAAAGATTAGACCTTTGTCATAGAGCGTTACAAATTAGACATAAGAGATTATCTAAAGCAACTTCTGATGTAGCACCTATTTTATGGCAACATGGAGCACTTGCAAGATTAGGTAAAGGAGAATCCATTCATGAATTATTACATGGTGGTTATTCAACGTTATCACTTGGATATGCAGGACTTTATGAATGTGTAAAATATATGACAGGCAAGAGCCACACTGATGGAGCTGAAGGAAAAGAATTTGGTTTAGAAGTAATGAAACATATGGTAGATAAATGTGCCGAGTGGAAAGAAGCCGAAGACATTGATTATTCTGTATATGGTACACCAATTGAATCTACTACATATAAATTTGCTAAATGTTTAAGAGATAGATTTGGGGTTATTAAAGGAATTACTGATCGTAATTATATAACTAATTCTTATCATGTACCAGTATTTGAAGAGATTGATGCCTTTAGTAAATTACAGCTTGAAAGTGAGTTCCAAAAATTATCTCCAGGTGGAGCAATTAGTTATGTTGAAACTGCTAATTTAACTAATAATTTAGATGCTGTTATGGAAATTATTAAATATATTTATAATAATATAATGTATGCTGAATTAAACACTAAGAGTGATTATTGTCAAGCTTGTGGATATACTGGTGAAATTCTTTTAGATGAAAAATTAGAATGGTATTGTCCAAATTGTGGAAATAGAGATCATGATAAATTAAATGTTGCTAGAAGAACTTGTGGTTATATTGGTACTAATTTCTGGAATAAAGGAAGAACTCAAGAAATTAAAGAAAGAGTAGTTCACTTAGATAATAAAGAGGCATAAATATGCGCTATAATAAAATAAGAAAAATGGATATTGCTGATGGACCAGGAGTTAGGGTTTCAATATTCTTTCAGGGGTGTGCCTTCCATTGTAAAAATTGTTTTAATCAAGATACTTGGGATTTTGATGGAGGTAAAGAATTTAATGATAGTGTAATTGATGAAGTAATAAATTTATGTAAAATGGATCATATTAAAGGCTTATCTATATTAGGAGGTGAGCCTTGGCATCCTAAAAATGTAGAGGGAACTACTAAGTTAGTTAAAAAATTTAAGAAGGAATTACCTAATAAGACAATATGGTCTTGGAGTGGTTATAATTTTGAAGATTATTTAAGCAAACAAGAAGGTATAAAATATGTTGATGTTATTGTTGATGGAAGATTTATAGAGGAACTTAAAGATCCAAGACTTAAATATATGGGTTCTTCTAACCAGAGAGCAATAGATGTTAAGAAGTCACTTAAAAGTGGTAAAGTAGTGTTGTATGAAGAGGAGTAGAAATGAAACAAAGAGGATTTGAAGTAGCAAAAGGTTGGGAAGATAAAGAAATTAATCTTCCAGTTAGAAAAACAAAATATTCAGCAGGTTATGATGTGGAAGCAGCCGAAGATGTTGTTATTCCACCATATAAGCCGGGAATTAAGCCTACACTTATTCCAACAGGTTTAAAGGCTTATTGTATGGAAGATGAATGGATAATGCTTGTTAATAGAAGTAGTGGACCAAAAAAAGGAGTTATTTTACCTAACTCTATTGGAGTGGTAGATCATGACTATTATAATAATATTGATAATGATGGACATTTTTATTTTCAATTTTGGAATTTTAAGGATGAAGATTTAGTTATTCATAAAGGCGATGTAATTGGTCAAGCTATATTTCAAAAATATTTATTAGTAGATGATGATAACGCTGAAGGAAAAAGAACTGGTGGTTTTGGATCTACTGATAAAAAATAAAAATCTATATCAAAAGGGTAACTTAAGTGGTTATCTTTTTTTATGTTTTTCAAAAAACTTAAGAAAAAAACAAGTAAAATGGATATCTTTGTACTAAATATATATATAGAGGGTAGATAAAAGATGATACTTTCTTAGAAAGGAGTCAAAGATGTTAAAATATCCAATAGTTATATCGAATAATACTATACCTTTGATTTATGATAGGGAATTTAAGTCATTTGCAAATATATACGGTAAAGAATTAATAGATTTTATAATTAGTTTGTGCAAGTTAAATATAAAATGTAGTAGTTATCAATTAATTAATAATGAAATAACTACATTTTATGAAAATGATAAGTTAATGATAACTGATTTAGTATTTAAATTAAATGATAATATATATTTAAATATAGAATTAAATACTTCAAAAAGTAAATATTTAATGTATAAAAATTTATTATATATTTATAAGATTATACTAAGTTATCAAAATAAAGGTAAGAAATATAAAGATATAACTGTAATACAAGTTAACTTTGACTTATATTCATTTAAAAATATGGATAAAGTAAAAAATGTAATAAAAGTAATGAATAAAGATAATTTAAAAGAATATTTAAATACTTTTACGATTTTTCACTTTGAACTTGATAAAGCATGGAATAATGAATATAATGTAAGTGAAGAAGAAATAAGATTTTTGAGAATGCTAAGTAGTAAAAGTAAAATTTTAAATAGATATTTAGCAGGAGATAACTTATTTTTAAAAAAGGTGGCTAAATTTATGGAAGATTATTCAAATAATAGTGATAATTTATTATATTATGATAAGAAAGAATTAAATGATTATATAAGAGAATCAGAAATTGAAGAATCATATAATGATGGATTATCTCAAGGATTATCTCAAGGATTATCTCAAGGCGAAAACAAAAAAGCTATTTCAATTGCCAAGAGATTATTAGCTAAAGGGACAAGTATTTCTGAAGTATCTGATATAACAGGTCTTGCCAAAAAAGAAATAGAAAATCTTTTAAACACATAGAAATCATTACATAGTTTCTTTTTTTTATTTAGTTTGATAGAATTATTAAAGAAATGAAGGTGTTAATGTGAAAGTATTAGTTACTGGTTCTAGTAGGGGATTAGGTGCTGAAATTATTAAAGTTTTTGCTTCTAACGGAATAGATGTCATAATTAATTATAATCATAGTGAGAAAGAAGCATATAAACTTGCTGATAGTATTACTAATGTTAATGTCGAAGTAATTAAGTGCGACATATCTAATGAAGATGAAGTAAAAGATATGTTTGATCGAATTGATCATTTAGATTATTTAATTAATAATGCTGCCATTAGTGACGATAAAGATTTAAAAGATAAAAGTGCGTTAGAGTTTAATCGTATATTACATACTAATTTAACAGGTACATTTTTAGTTACTAAATATGCCATAGATAAAATGGATAAAGGAAGTATTGTTAATATTTCAAGTACCAATGCTTTAAATACTTATTATCCTGAATCAATTGATTATGATGCTTCTAAAGCTGGAGTTATCTCATTAACCCACAATTTTTCCAAATATTTACCTGATTTTAATGTTAACTGTGTTTGTCCTGATTGGATAGATACAGATATAACTAATTTAATGGATAAAGATTACAAAAAGAAAATTAAATTTATTAAAAAAGAAGATTTAGCTAAGTTAATATATAAAGTATGTACAAATAAAGAATTAAAGAATCAAATTATTAAAGTGAGTGGTGAAGATGTTAGATAAATATATAGATATTGTAAATAAAAATATAGAAAATGAATTAAAAGAAATAGATAAAATAGTTTATAGTAATTCTAAAAAAATATTGGATGCTTTTCATAAAGAAAAAGTGTTAACAACTGATTTTAATTCATCAACTGGTTATGGTTATAATGATATTGGTAGAGATAAAGTTGAAAAAGTATTTGCTGATTATTTTGGATGTGAATCGGCTTTAGTTAGATGTCAATTTGTTAGTGGAACTCATGCTTTATCAACGACCTTTTTTGGTATTTTAAGACCGGGTGATACATTATTATCTATTTCTGGTTTACCATATGACACATTACATGAAGTTATTGGAATTAAAGATAATCCTAGTTCTTTAAAAGCATTTGGTATTAATTTTAAATATATTGATTTAATTAATAATGATTTTGATTATGATAAGATTAAAGATAGTTTAAATGTTAAAATGGTTCATATTCAAAGATCGATTGGTTATAGTTTAAGAGATACTTTAAGTATAGAAAAACTTGAAAAAGTTATTAAGTTTATTAGAAATATTAATAAAAATGTAATAATTATGGTTGATAACTGTTATTGTGAAATGTGTTCATATAAAGAACCTACTGAAGTTGGAGCTGATTTAGTTGTTGGATCTTTAATTAAGAATTTAGGTGGTGGAATCGCTAATAATGGTGGATATATTTGTGGTAAAAGTAAATTAGTTAATTTATGTAGTGAAAGATTAACATCTCCGGGATTAGGTGCTGAAGTAGGACCATCACTAAATCAAACAAGAAACTTTATGTTTGGTATATATGAAGCTCCAATGGTTGTTGGTAATGCGTTAAAAACTAAGGTATTTGCTAGAGAATTATTAAAGTTACTAGGCTGTGATATTATAAATAATGAACTTAATGATATAGTTTTAGGCATTGTATTTAATGATAGAGAAAAGTTGATTAAGTTTGTTAAAGGTATTCAGATGGGAAGTGCGATAGATTCGTGTTATTTACCAGTTCCAACTGATATGCCAGGATATGATAATCAAATTATTATGGCCAGTGGATCATTTACGGAAGGGTCTAGTATAGAACTTTCTTGTGACGCTCCAATTAGAGAACCTTTTGTTGCTTATTTACAAGGAGCTCTTACATTTGAATATGGAAGATTAGGAATTATTAAAGCGGTAGAGAATATATTTAATGAGGATGATATAAATGGTAGATAAGATTGTTAATTTTATAATAGGTATATTTGGAGCTAGTTCTGGGGCTATGATAGGAAAATATATAACGGTGTTTGTTATTTCTTTAATGCCTATTTTAGAACTTAGGGGAGGATTAATAGCAGCTAGTTTATTAAAAGTTCCACCTGTACCAGCTTACATAATTTCAATAATTGGTAATTTAATTCCCGTACCATTAATTTTATGTTTTTTAGATTCTGTATTTGCTTTTATGAAAAAACATAAGATATTAGTTAAGTTTATTAATTTTTGCGAAAGAAAAGGTAATGAAAAAAAAGGACAAATTGAAAAATTAGGTTTTTGGGGATTAGTTTTATTTGTTGGAGTACCACTTCCAGGAACAGGTGCTTGGACAGGCTGTTTAATTGCAACTTTACTTAGAATGGATAAGAAGAAAGCCTTTTTAGCTACTATACTAGGAGTTATAATGGCAAGTATAATTATGATGATCGTAAGTTACGGAGTAATAGGTAATTTAATATAATTTAATATAAAACAAAAAAGGTTTACAAAATTGTAAGCCTTTTATTTATGGACTAATACGTGATCCCCTGCTTTTAAATGTTTATCTAAAACTTTAACATCCTCAAGTCTCATATTAACACATCCATGTGATCCATTAGTTAAATAAATGTTTCCACCAAATTGACTACGCCATCTAGCATCGTGAAATCCTTCGCCATCGGGATTAAAAGAAATAAATATGTCGGCAGGTGCATCATTCATTAACTTAGTATCATATGCCTTACCATTAATTTCAGTATAACCTTTATTAGTTCCTTTAGTTGTTCCATAAGTTGGAATTCCAGTTACACAATCGGCAGCAAGAACTAATTCTCCTTGATAATAACAATATACTTTTTGCATACTAATATCTACCTCAGCATAAGTTTCAGGTAATTGCTCTAATAAAGAAAAATCCGTATAACCAAAATAACCATCAGTAGTTAAACACTCAACTTTATTATCAAATATTTTAGTAATAGTTAATTTTTCATACTTTTCAACCATATATATTACATTATTGTAATCATCAAATAATGCTATATCTTCAACAGCAAATGATGGAATAAATACTTGTGTAAAATTAGGCTTTGTTATTTCCGGTATGGTTTCCTCAACTGTTGTTGTTTCTGGCACGGTTTCTTCAACTATCGTCGCTTCAGTAGGTAATATGGTACATAATGTTTCATTAATTGTAGTTTCACTATTTAAAGTAGAATCCGAAAAAGATTCACTTAAATAATTTTCTCTTATATGTTCTCCTAATTTATTACATCCCTTATAAACACCAAATAAACTAGATATTGCTAGCGCATAAGCTATAATTCTTTTTTTAGTCATTATAAATCCCCCTTAATTGCTATATATTATAGCAAATAAATGTTTGAATGTCAATCGTTATTAAAAAACTATAAACTACATAATTTAATAATTTTAAACAAAGAATTTATTTATTTTTAGTAAATAATTTAGACATAAGAAACACCATTAAAATAGAAAATAAAATAATACCATAATATTTAGTTATATTCTCAATATAAATATAGTTTTTTAATACATTATTAAGAATAAATGTTATTAATAGTAGGGTAATAATTAATATTTTTTTATTAGAAATTCTTTTTATATTGTAAGTTGCTATGGATGATAAAATAAATGAACAAAATAACCATAAATAAGATAAAATATTTTGAATGTTTTCAATAAAACCTAAAAGAGATATTTCTTTAAATACCATATATTCAGGATAACGATATAATTTAGCCAAGTTTGTTCCTAAATTACCAATAATGATAACAAATATTATTAAAATAAGTACTGATGATAAAAGATATGACTTATAATTGTAGTTATCTTTAAACTTAGGAAATAAAATAAATGGAGTAGTACTAATAAAAGCATAGGTTAAACTACATTTAATGATATCGTAAATATTTGATGTTAATAGTGGTTTAAATTCATCTAAATTAATTTTAGGGGCTAAAGCAGTGAAAGGAATTAAATAAATTAAAATATATATAAACGCAATTATTAAAGATGTTTTTAATATAGTATTTATTCCCTTGTTAATTACATAATATATTAATATTATTAAAGGAATAACAACAATTATATCTGGTGTTCTATTTAAATAGATAGAAGATATTAATTTAGCAATTAAGAGTAGGTTTAAGGTTAATAAAATAGTGCTATATATATAAACAAATATTTTATTTTCTTTTTCTGGTAATTTAATAAAAATATAATTTATAAATAATCCAATAAATGTTCCTAGAATTATAGATATCCAGGAATCACTTCCAATAGAATTAATTATTTTACTTATACCTATTCCTAAAAATAAAGATATACTAGATAAAAATAAAGCTGAGTTATATTCTAATTTATTATATTTCATTTTTTTTAACTCCTATATTTTCGAAGGTTATTTCTTCACGATCTAGAACAATTTTAATATCTAAATTATAATTTAAATCTTTTATACTGTCTAATTTATTTTTATTGTTATTGTAAATTATTTTTTTAAAACCTAAGATATCAATATTATTATTTTTAAGAATATTTAGAAAAGATGTTGTTTCATTATATATAGAATCTTTAGTTAGAAAAATTAATTCTTTAATGTTATCTTTATTTAAATTTATATTATCTATTTCATTAAAATTACCTGTAAGATTCATTGTTATGTTTATATTATTATTTTCATATTTATACTTTGTATTAACATTTTTAACTCTGTATATAAGATTTCCTTCATTAAAATTTATTTTGAATACTGAAAATTTAATAATATTGTTAAGTAAGTTATAAATTTTAATATAATCGTTATTAATTATTGTAGAATCTTTATTCTTATTAAATATAATAGCATCATTTATGGTAAATTCATTATTTATAATTTTTCCAAATGGTAAAATCATATCTTTATAATCATTAAGATAAGTTTTAATAAATTTATTATATTTAATATCAACTGTATTGTTATAATCATTAGTTATATTATCTTTAAGATAAGCACCTACTATTTTATTTTTATCTTTAATTAATTTAGTGATATCTTTTATATCATCATTAGAAATTAGAATATTAAAATTGTTGCCAATGTTATTTTCTCTAGTTATATAGTCTAAAACTGTTTCTAATTTTTGATTTAGAACATTTTCTGTAAGTATTATAGTATCTACATCTACTAGATATAAGAATTTGTTTAGGGTTAAACCAATGTTTTCAAAGGTGTTATCTAGAGATTCACCTTGATTAGTATAAATACTTGAGGCATTTGGGTTATCTTTTTCGTTTTCTCTAATTTCAACTGTTAAAATATAATTATTATCTTGATAATCAATATGAACTAAAGATACAACTGCTATGTCATTAAGACTCAAGTAGTTAAAACAACCTGTTGTTAAAAATAAAGTAATTAAAATTAAAATTATTTTTTTCATATTATCTTTGCTTTCTAATATTGTTTGTTAGGTATTTAGATCTTTTGGTATTATTTTTTTTCTTTATAGCTATAAGGGTTTCTTTAAAATAATTAAAATTAAATGGAGCAGCCGGAAAACTATATGGTAAGTTAAATGAATAATTACTTGTTAAGTTTATTATTAATAGAATGAATGAGATAGCTACACCATATAAACCATAAAGTGATGCTATAAATAAACTTAAAAATCGCCAAGATCTAAGAGCTGAATTAAGTTCAACATTATTAAATACCATACTGCTTATGAACGTTAGAGATATGGTTATAATCATGATGGGACTTACGATACTTGCATTAACAGCGGCTTCCCCTATTATTAAAGCTCCTAAAATTGAAATAGCTGATCCATAATTTGAGGGAAATCTAATATCACTTTCTCTTAAAATTTCACATATTAATAGCATTATGAGGGCTTCAATGGTTGTTGGAAATGGTACACCCTCCCTTTGAGTAATGAAACTTATTAATAATTTAGAAGGAATTGTTTCTTGATTATAATTTGCAATTGCGACATAATAAGCTGGTGTTAATACTGTTATAAAAACACAAAGTAATCTTAAGATTTTACTAAAATTAACATTGTTTGCATATAAATAATTATCAGAGATTGGATTGATAAAATCGGCTAGAACAGCTGGAACTATTATCGCAAATGGGGAAGTGTCAACAACTATAACGATTTTTCCTTCTAAGAGAGCATGAGCAACTAAGTTTGGTTTTTCAGTAAGTTTTACCTTAGGAAATAGATTAGATGATTCATCAATTATATATTTTTTTAATTCACCTGCATCTATTATTCCATCAATATTTATTTTTTTTAAAATGGAGTCACATTTATTAATATATTCTTCTTTTGTTATTCCTTCTATATATAATAGACCTGTCTTAGTATCTGTATATTTACCGATATTATATTCTTTTATTTTAAGGTCTTTGGATTTGATTCTACGTTTTATTAAACCAATATTTTTTTGATAATTTTCAACAAACGCATCTTTTGGACCATATAGTTCTTGTTCAATCTCAGGAGTATCAATACTTCGATCTAAATTAGCTTTAGTTTCTAATGCATATATTTTATTTTGATAAATTAAAATAGAAAATCCATTAAATAAATATTTGTCTATTTCATCTTTATTAATTTTAACTAAATTAGGTGTCGCTAATATATTATTAATATTTCTTTTTTTTACAGGAATAGTTATATTTTTTAAGATAAAGTTGTTAATTTGTTCACTACTACAAATAGTTTCTATATAAAAAATATAGATATTAGATAATTTATATTTAATTTTTCTTAATTTTAAATCTGGAATATCTTTATGATTATTTTTAATTTCATATATTAACATATTATCACTCATTTTATTATGAGTAATAAAAAAGAAAACTTACCAATTTTTGGTAAGTTATTTAAAATATTGTCTTATTAGCGATAAATTTTTATAATTATCTTCTTTTATATCATTTCTATTAAGGAACTCTCTGACACTTATTTTATTCTCAAAACAATCTTGAATTCCATCTATAATTTGAGCTTTCTTACTTGATAATTGTTCATTAGTATAAATAAAGTAGAGCATAAAGGCTTTTAATGTAGATTCAGTATATTTTATAGCGTCATATTTATTAGCAACTAATAGTTCATCATGAGGAAAACGAATATAATCAATATACTCTAGATTATTTAATATATTATTTAGTCTTAAATATTTTCTTAAATTAATTTTATTTAAATAACTAGAAAATATTAATTCCATAAATATAGGAATCATTTCATCATCAGGACCATTTAAAAATGTTTGCTGAGTATGAGCAATTTCATGAGCATATGATTCTAGTATTAATTTAGTTAATGATAAACTTAATTTTTTAACGTATCTTATATTTTCATTTTTATAAGGAACTATACCACCCTCGACACTGTCGACAACTTTATCATATTCTCCCTTATTATTACGAATGTATTCATAAAAACTTACAGGCACATCAAAAGGGGAAATCATTCCTATTTTTTCTATTTTTTTATTTCTAAAATATTTAGATATAGGCAATCTTTGTGGATAATAAACTACATCATTAACCTTAAAATATTCATTATAAAATTCTTTTACTTTAATTAAATCTTGTTTATTAAAGTTGGTATCTATTTTAAATAAGTTACGAACATTTTTAATTAATGCATAATCATCTCTTGATTTTATATATTCACAACAATCCTTAATAAAAGTACTTCGTAAATAAAATAATTCTAATTTTTCAAATTCACTATTCATATTATTTTTCCTTTTTTCATATATATTATGTTAAATAATTAAAAAAATCAATAAAAAAAGAACAATAAAGTTCTAAATATTATAAATGGTGCGCCCAAAGGGAGTCGAACCCCTAACCTTTAGATCCGTAGTCTAACGCTCTATCCAATTGAGCTATGAGCGCAAATAAATAATTGCAAAAATAATATATCATAAAAATTTTAAAAAATAAAGTATTTTTGATTGCATAATTATTGATATGTGATATGCTTATTATAGGGTGGATAAAGAATGAAGATAGAAGCAATAAATATATTATTTGAAAATGGAGATGTTATTTCTCTTAACCAGGAAGAATGTGAAAACTTCTATATTTCTAATGTAAAAAGTAATGGAGAAGAAATTCCTTATGAGCCTACTGTAATTAGAAATAAATTATACGCTAACTTATGTTTAATTAAACTAAATAAGGATATATTAGATACATTTAAAAAGAAAAGATTACAATATAAAAAAGATATTGTGGAAATTCAAGTTGTATTTGGAAATAAATGTGCTAGATTTGATATTGCTTCTAACGCTAATCCTTTTGATGTGACTTATAATAATGATTTAGAATATATTTATGAAGATGATAAATCATTTGGTCTTTTAATGAGCGAATATAATATAAAATATAAAGATAATCTATTTGCATAGGAACAAATGTTTGTTCTTAACAAAGAAGAAAGTTTTAGAGGTATAATTTCACTATGAGGATATGGTGAAATTTTTGTGTGCCGTGCATAGCATACTAAAAAAACCTTCTCAAACAGAGAAGGTTAATATCTCAAATGGTGTCCTGTTGGAGATTCGAACTCCAGACCCTTTGATTAAAAGTCAAATGCTCTACCTACTGAGCTAACAGGACATTATAAATTGGCTGCCTCGGGGGGACTCGAACCACCGAAATGTCAGAGTCAAAGTCTGATGCCTTACCACTTGGCTACGAGGCAATTATTTAGAAGTGGTGGGAGGACATAGATTTGAACTATGGAACCCGAAGGAACAGATTTACAGTCTGCCGCGTTTGACCACTTCGCTATCCTCCCATTATATAAATGGTGCCGACAGAGGGAATCGAACCCCCAACCTACTGATTACAAGTCAGTTGCGCTACCAATTACGCTATGTCGGCAAATTAAATGGTGGGCGATATAGGACTCGAACCTATGACCCCCTGCTTGTAAGGCAGGTGCTCTAACCAACTGAGCTAATCGCCCGACTAATTATATAAATGGTGCCCGAGGCCGGACTTGAACCGGCACGAGTTATTATGCTCGCAGGATTTTAAGTCCTGTGCGTCTACCTATTCCGCCACTCGGGCGGGCACATTTGTCTTAATAACTTAAGACTTCTTGAATATACCAAATAATTTTAAATAGTGCAATACTTTTTTAAAAAATATGTTAAAAAAATTATTTTTTTGATGATTTTAAGTTAATTTTTGATAAAAATAGCATATAAATAGTACGAAACATGCAAAAAAAAGTAAAAAAAGTGTTTCTAATTGTTGACTTAATTTTTTTTGGTGTGATATAATCAATTTGTTCCTTGAGAGAAGGAAACGGAGAAATACCCAAGTCTGGTTGAAGGGACTGGTCTTGAAAACCAGGAGGTCGGAAACGGCGCAGGGGTTCGAATCCCTTTTTCTCCGCCATAATGTTATCGCGGGATAGAGCAGCACGGTAGCTCGCCAGGCTCATAACCTGGAGGTCGTTGGTTCAAATCCGGCTCCCGCAACCATGGTTCGTTAGTCTAGAGGCCTATGACGTCTGCCTGTCACGCAGAAGATCACGGGTTCAAATCCCGTACGAACCGCCATAATGGCTTCATAGCTCAGTCGGTAGAGCAGAGGACTGAAAATCCTTGTGTCACTGGTTCAATTCCCGTTGAAGCCACCATAAAATATTAATAAAAAGCCGAAAGGCTTTTTTATCGAGAAGTAGCTCAGTTTGGTAGAGCACTACGCTTGGGACGTAGGGGTCGCAGGTTCGAATCCTGTCTTCTCGACCATTTAGATTTTTAAGCCTTGAGTTTCAAGGCTTTTATAATTTAGATTAAAATTATAGTAAAGCGAGAAAAAATGAAAAACAAGAAAAAGAAAAAATTAACATTAGATGAATATATTGATATCGGTAAAAGTGATATAATTGTTTATGTTAGTGTAACTTTTATTCTACTTACTATATTTTTATATGTTGGTATCAAATATAATGTTTACTATTATTTATTTTTTGTTGGATTAATTATAATCGGAAGAACTTATGAGAGAGTAGAAACGTTTGTAACTTTAAAGGAAATCAAAAAATATCTAACAATTAATAATATTTTAGATAAAATAGGTAATATTGATTATTGGAATGAAAAATATTATTTTTTAACTGACAATTATATGATAATTAAACAAGGCAAAGAGATTTATTCTTTTGAGTATTCTGAAATAGAAAAAATATATAAAGAAAGCAATTTAGTACTAAATAAACATAGTAAGTCCCAAGAATACTTGCACATCGTAGTTGGTAATAATAATTTTATAATATTAATTTATTCAACTGTATTAGTTGGTGAAGATTTTAAGGATATCAGTAATTATTTAATTAAAAAGAATCCAAATATTTTAATTGGTGAAACTGTTAAAAATAGAAAAATCAATATTTTTAGAACAAAATAACTCTTGATTTATGCCCATTTTATGGGTTTTTTAATAGGAAAAACATAATCCATATCAAATATGTGCTTTTATAATATACAAAATTTATAATAATTCATTAAATATTATAGATGTAGTTTCTTAGTTTAATTTATTAAGAAAGAGGTATATTATGATTAAATTAAAATATCCCTTAAAATTCATAGGGATAACTCAAGACTATAGTTCTAATCATCGTGCCAATGATTTAGGATGGAATAATAAATATGGTGGTAGAACAGCTGATATTTATGCATGTGGTAATGGAAAAGTTGTAGAAGTAGTAGATGGAAAAAATAACTCGATGAATAATGGTGATAGTGGAAATTTTGTAACTATTGAATATGCTGATGGTTATAAAACAAGAACTTGTCATATGCTTAAAAATAGCATTAAAGTTAAAGTAGGAGATAAAGTTAATACTAGTACTGTAATTGGAAGGATGGGTAATAGTGGTTACTGTGGAAAAAATAGAGCTTATCACTTACATTTCATTGTTTGGAAAAATAATGTTAGAGTTAATCCGAGAGAACATGTATATATTTATAAAGATAATGTAGTTGCTAAATCTAATCAATATAAATTACTTTATTATAATGAAGAAGAACCAATAAGAAAAAATTATGTAATTATTACAGCAAAAAATGGAGTATGGTGTAGAAAAGGTGTTGGTTTTAAATATCCTAAATATAAAGCAATACCATATGGAACTAAATGTGAATTAATAGGAAAAAATATTGGTTATGCTAGTGGTTATAAGTGGGATAAAATTATTTATAATGGTGAAGAAGTTTATTTACCTAATAATTGGAATCGATACATATAATTAGTAAGGAAATATTTCCTTGCTTTTTTTTGAATACAAATAATTGATTTTTGTTAAAAAATTTTATTTAATAATTATAGAGGGATAAATATGAACAAGAAAAGATTAAAGATAGGTTTGTTTTTAGATTCTTTTTTTCCAGCTATAGATGGAGTTGTTAACGTAGTTGATAATTTAGCTAAAGAGTTATCTAAATATAATGATGTTGTTGTAGTAGTTCCATATACGGAAAGTATTAATGAAGATAAAGATAGACCATATAAAGTAATTAGAATTAAGAGTTTACCTGTCCCTTTTACTGATTATCGTGTTTCTTTGATGCAAACTAGAATAAATGAATCGTATAAAATATTATTAGAAGAAAAATTTGATATAATTCATATTCATTCGCCACTTACAATAGGTTCATTAGGTTTAAAAATAGCTAAAAAATTAAATATTCCATGTATAGCAACAATGCATACAAGATTTGATTTTGAAATTAGGAAAAGAGTTAATAATCAATTTGTAATAGATAATATTATTTCAAGGTTTATTAAAGTGTATAATAGTTGTGATAAATGTATTGCAGTTAATAATGCGATGAAAAAGGTATTTAAAGATTATGGGTATTTATATGAACCAGTTATTATTTATAATGGAACTGATTTAACAACTTGTAAAGATAAAGAAATAATTAATAAAATAAATGTTAAATATTCTTTAGAAAATATTTATCCAATTTTTTTATTTGTAGGTAGAATTATTGATATTAAAAATATATTTTTTATTTTAGATTCTTTAAAACTTCTTAAAGAAGAAGGATATATGTTTAAGATTATATATGTTGGTGATGGATTTGATTTAAAAGAATTACAAAAAAGAATTGTTGAATATGATATGCAAGATTATTGTATAACAACGGGAATGGTAACTGATAGAAATATTATTTCTGGTTTTTATAAGAGAGCAGATTTATTCTTGTTTCCATCCTTATTTGATGCGTCTAGTTTAGTTCAGATTGAAGCGGCTGTTAATGAAACTCCAGGAGTATTTATTGAAGGAAGTGTAACTAGTGATACGGTAATTAATAATGTTAGTGGTTTTACTTCTTCTTATAGTGTTAATGATTATAAAGAAAAAATTAAAGAAATAATTAGTGATAAATCAAAACTTAAAATAGTAGGTAAAAATGCTAAGGAAATGCTAGGAAAAAACTGGAAAAATATTGCAAGAGAAACATATGAATTATATTTAAAAGAAATAGAAAAGAAGGAATTACAATTATGATTAAAGATAACAAAACAATAAACGAAGAAAGTACTGCTAGTTGGTATCTAGGAAGAATAGGAAAAGAAGTATCTATATTTATTTGTACTAATTGTTATGAACTAACTCCCATAGTAAATGATTCATTATATATGCCAAGTAAAAATGAATATAACTTATTTCCAATCTGTCCTCATTGCAATATGATTATGAAAGAAAATAATAAAGTAAAAATAGATGAAGATTTTAGTTTTAAAAGTATGAGTCTAAATAGAAAAAGCATTCATAGATAAATGGAGCAAATATGATTAGAAATCAAAATAATAATAAAATATTAATTATTTCTCATATGGCTGATTGTGATGGAATGGGAAGTGTAATATTAGGTATTAAATATTATAATGATATAGATTACATTCTATGTGAATCAAGAGATTTAGAAGATTTACTTAAAGAAGATTTTAGTAATTATGAACAAATATTTATTTGTGATTTACCATTTTCTAAAGAAACTATTAAAGATATTGAAAATAATTCTTATTTAAAAGAACATTTAAAACATTTTGATCATCATGAATCAAACGTAAACGATAATTCTTATTCATTTGTAAATGAAGTTATTAGTATTGATGGCTTAAAAGTATCCGCTACATATTTATTTTATCAATATTTAAATACATTAAACGATAGATTAAATATAAAATTTTATAAAGAATTTGTAGAAGGTATAAGAGCATATGATATATGGGATAAAAAGGGCAACTTTGAATTAGGAAAGAAAATTACTAATGTTTTTACCCTTATGGATCCAATAAGTTTTATAGAATACATTTGTTCATTAGACGATACTATTGAATTTAAAATAACTAAGGAAATAGATAATTTGATTTTATCTAATGAAAAGAAGATGAATAATTATTTTGAAAAAGCCTATGAAAAAATATCTATAACTGATTATAAAGATTATAAGATGGCTATAACTATTAATGAACAATATAGATCTTTATTAGGCAACTATATTTGTAATAAGAATAAAGATATTGATTTTGTTTTAATTATTAATTTCGAAAGATTAACATGTTCATTAAGATGTGAAAAAGATGATGTGGATGTATCAATTATTGCAAAAGAATTTCATCATAATGGTGGCGGACACCCTAAAGCTTCTGGTTTTATATTAGATAGTGAATCTATTACTAAAGTTAAAAAATATATAGATTTATATTTAAATAATGTTTGTTTCTAAATAAATTTATTAATTCTATTTAAAAATTGAATAAAAAGTGATAAAATTTTAGACATGACATATACCTCATTTCTATGATTGTCTATATACTAAAATCATTATAGAGGAATATGTCATTTTTTGATAGGTGAAAAAATATTTTCTATATAAAAAATTTCAAAAAAGAGAGGGAATAAATAAAATATATAGAAAATATAGATAAATAAAGAGAAAAACAGGTGGTAGTGAATAAAACTATT
>DJSP01000087.1:23249-28411 GCA_002438065.1 Caryophanales bacterium UBA6331
ATAAAACTATTCACACTACCCAATCCATCAATGAGAGCAACTTATGAAGACAAATATAAATTGTTACCAAGTCCTCATCAAATAAAATTATATGATAAAGAGTCTTTACCTGCTGGAAAAATTCATGCAATACTTTGTAGAGGATTGAATAATAGAGTTAAAGGTCGTGACTTATATGATTATATATTTTTTTTAGCAAGTGATCCAAAAGTTAATATAGAATTATTAAAAAATAAATTAATAGAATCCAATTATATTAATGAAAAAGATGAAGTTGATATTAACGAACTTAAAAAATATTAATAAATAAATTTAAAAAAATAGATTATACTAAAGCAGTAGAAGATGTTAAACCTTTTATAAAAAATATAGATAATCTAAATCTATGGAGTAAAGAATTCTTTATAGAAATTACAAATAAATTAAAGTAAAAATAATTCTGAAACATTTAGAATTATTTTTTTAAGTTCGGTTTTCAACTCAAAACGTCCGGTTTTCTTTTTAATCCAAATAAAATATTTTCATTACATTTTCATATATTTGTTATAATATAAAGTGATTAAGAGGTGGTTATTTATAAAAATATTAGTTGTAGATGATGAATATTTAATAAGAAATGTTATTAAAGAGTACTGTCAAAGTGAAGGATATAAAGTAGATGAAGCAGCAAATGGAGAAGAAGCAATCGATAAAGTTTATGAAAATGATTACGATTTAATAATTATGGATATAATGATGCCAGATATGGATGGTTACGAAGCAAGTAAGGAAATAAAAGATATTAAAGATATTCCAATAATTATGTTATCGGCACGAACTGAAGAAGAAGATAAGTTAAATGGCTTTGATATTGGAATAGATGATTATGTCACTAAACCATTTAGTCCTAAAGAACTGATGGCCAGAATAAAAGCAGTTACTAAGCGTAACTCCAAAGAACAAATAATTAAATTAGATAAAATTATTTTAAATAATAATACAAGAGAAGTAACTATTGATAATAAATCAGTAGAACTAACTCATACCCAATTTGAATTATTATATTTATTTTTATCAAATCCTAATTTAGTACTAACAAGAGAAGATATCATTAATAAAATCTTTGGCTTTGATTATGAAGCAAGTGATCGTACAATAGATGCTCATATTAAATTATTAAGAAATAAATTAGGTAAATATAAAAATTATATAAAAACAATAAGAAAGGTAGGTTATAAATTTGAATATAAAGAAAAATAGCTTAATGGTAAAAACATTTACCTATCTAATAACCTTTTCAATTACAATTCTTATTTGTTTATGGTTATTTCAAGTTGAATTTTTAAAATTATTTTATAAACAATACCAAATAAAAGATATTAAAAACGTCGCATCAGATATTATAAATTCTAATAATATATCTAAATTAGAACAAATCGCTTATGAAAAAGATATCTGTATAGAATTAAAAATAGATGATGAAATAATTGATTACAATACTTTAAATAAAGATTGTATATTAAAAAATAAAAATTCCAAAGTACAAAAACTAAAAGAAAGTTTATATGCTAATAACAAAACAAAAATAGAAACATTAAGAAATCCTTTAACTAATACTAAAAATTTAATTTATGGTATAGCCTACAGTGATAATGCTTATATTATACTTAATACTCCATTAGAAGATGTAAATAGTACTACTCATATTTTAAGAGGACAATTAATTTATATAACATTAATAACAATTTTATTAGCAATTATAGTATCTTACTTTGTATCAAAAATGTTAAATAAACCGATATTAGATATTACTGATAGAGCTAAGAAAATGGCTAAAGGAGAATATGAACAAAATAATAAAACATATGATATTAAAGAAATAGACGATTTAAATAATGTCTTAAATTATGCTTGTACTGAAATAAAGAATACAGATACCTTAAGAAAAGATCTAATGGCTAACGTATCACATGATTTAAAAACGCCTTTAACAATGATTAAAGCCTATGCTGAAATGGCTAGAGATATTAATAAAGATAATGAAGAAAAAAGAAAAGATAACTTAAATGTTATAATAGATGAATCAGACAGACTAAATATATTAGTTAATGATATCTTAGATTTATCCAAAATTGAAAACACTAAAGAAACTTTAAACATTGAAGAATATGATTTAGTAACTGAACTAAAAGAAATAATAAAAAGATATGAAATAATAAAAGAAACAGAAAATTATAAATTCATTTTAAATATCCCTGAAATAGCAGTAGTTAAAGCAGATAAAAAAAGAATTAATCAAGTTTTATATAATTTAATAAATAACGCAATTAATTATACAGGAGAAGATTTAACTGTTAAAATTAATATACTAGAATTAAAGGATAGATATAAAGTAGAAATAATTGATTCAGGTAAAGGTATAAATAAAAAAGATTTAAAACTAATTTGGACTAAATATTATAAGAGTGATAAAAATCATCGTAGAAATATTATTGGAACTGGCCTAGGTCTTTCTATAGTAAAGAATATATTAGAGAATCATAATTTCGAGTATGGAGTAGAAAGTAAATTAAATAAAGGTACAAAATTCTATTTTTACATAAGTAAGAAATAATTTCACAATATTTTCACATTCAAATTATATATTAAAAATGAAGAAGAAAAGAAAAAATAAAACCAAAAATAATAAAATATAAAAATCATATAATCTCAAACTCACACTATTAAAATTTCTTCTTCCTAAAAATAGGCACTTTCTCGCCTGTTTTTATTTTTTATTAAAAATTTATTAAATTTGTATTGAAATTAAATTATTAAAATGTTAAGATTTAATTATAGTAAAGGAGGAATAAAGAATGAACGAAAATGGAGGAAAGAGTAGTGCTATTCTATTAACTGTTATTGGTATCGCAACACTCTTAGTAGTTGTTACAGGTGCAACATTCGCATACTTTGCTGCTATTGTTAACGGTAATGATAAAGCAACATCTGTATATGTTAAAGCTGCAACAAATGGTAGAACAATCACATTTGAAGGTGGAGACCCACTAAAACTATCAGGAATTTACCCACGTGAAGAAGCATGGGGAACTAAGAAAGTTAAAATTACCAGTGATGGTGTAACTGGTGGAGATGCTAATGCAAAATCAAAGTACACATTTAAGATTGTAATTGGAGAAAATGGTTTTACTGATAATAACGATGATAAATATATCCAATATACTTTTACAAATACTAAAAATACTGGAGTTATAGAAGGAACAATGACAGAAGTAGCAACTAAAACTAAAGTTGCTGCTGGTGAAATTGCTCATGGTGAAGTCTTAAATAGTTCTGATGCAGATATAGAATATCTTTTAACTGTATACTATGTAGATAATCCTAATACTAACCAAAATACAGGTACTGATAGAACATTTACTTTCTATATAACTTATACATGGGCAAACGTTTAATAAAATAAGGAGGAAAAATGGAAAACAATAAACAAAATACAGCATTATTAATTGTTATAGCTGTTGCAACTTTACTTGTTGCTGTTGTTGGCGCTACATTTGCATACTTTACTGCTGCATCAAATACTGGAAGTACTGAAACAGTTGAAACTAAAAGTGGTAAGATGATAATTAGTTATTCTGATGGAACAAGTGATTTACTTTCATCAACTGATTTTCAACCAGGTGCTGAAATATTAGTCAATAAAACATTCACATTAACTGGAACTAATACTACAAGTAACGCAGGACTTAAAATGCCATATAGCATTTATTTAGATTACGTAAACGGATTTACTACTGGACAACTTCATGCTTGGGTAAAAAGAACAGATAATGAATCAGAAGCAAGCGCTACTATTAAGGGAACGTTAGTAGAAAATATTCCGGAACATGCCGACTATAAAAATTATTATGAATTTGAATTAGAAACTGGCACAAAGAAATATGCACAGGACAACACAAATAGTGCATTACTACTTGCTACTGGTGATTTTAATGCAAATGTTGATAATTTAGCTATTACATTTAATTTATTAATTACATTCCCAGATACTGGAGTGCCTCAAGATACTGAAAAAGGTAAAACATTCACTGGTAAAATTGTAATTAGAGCTGATAAAGCAACTGCTTAATTAGAAAGTTAAAGCCTATATGGCTTTTTTTCTTTATAATAATTTATGTTGTAATTTCATATTTAATATTATATAATTTTAATAGAATAGAGAGTTGGTTGGTTATGAAAGTTTCAAAAGACAATAATGAAAAAAATAAAACAACTTTTAAAAAAATAAAACAAATATTAAACTATATTGGAAAAATATTATCCTATGCATGTATTGTATTATTAGTCTTAATTGGTATTTTTTTAGTTTATTATATGTCTACAGTACAAAAAGCTAAAAATGATCCTAATTTTAAACCAGTTATTAGTTTGTATACAATTATATCCGGATCAATGGAACCAGCAATTCATGTATATGATGTTGTGATAAATAAAGCTGTTAATAGTCCTGAAGAGATTAAAGTGGGAGATGTTATAACATTTGTATCCACAAGTTCAATAAGTGAAGGATTAACTGTAACACATCGAGTTCAAGATATAAAAATTGTAAATGGCGAATATGAATTTGTAACTAAAGGAGATTATAATCCATCAGCAGATTCTAGTACTGCAAAATATTATAATGTAATAGGTAAAGTTGTATTTAAAATACCTCAACTAGGTAAAGTTCAATTCTTTGTTGCTAGTAAAGCCGGATGGTTCTTTGTTGTACTTTTACCGGCAATGGGAGTAATTATTTATGATGTAATAAAATTATTTAAACTACTTGGTGCTAAAACAACATCTGATAAAATTAAAAATAAAGGTAATAAGAAAAAAATTAACATTAATGTTGATAAGGCAATAGATAATATAAAAAAGAATGATTATAGTGGTGATTCATTAAAAGATATAAAAGATAATATATTAAAAGATAATGGTATATCAGATAAAGAAATTAAAGATAGTAATACTTTAATAGATAAAGATAACAAAAATGATAATTCAAATTTAAATAATGATAAAAATAAAATAATTAATAATGAAGTTCATTTAACTAAAGAAGATTATTTAAATAGATTAAATGCATTAAAGAATAGAAATAAAAACTAAATTAAAATATAATATATGGCAATCGCATAAAA
>DJSP01000113.1:0-6914 GCA_002438065.1 Caryophanales bacterium UBA6331
AATCAATGGCAGATATAATCCAATTATTTCTTCTATTTCTGGTAGTGAAACTTATAATTTTGAAAAGTTAACTTTAACTAATGCTTTATTAAATCAATATTCTAATTCATTTCCTAATAATAAATCTTTTAATGATATTAAAAATAGTATTATTGAAGGAATGAAAGAAGTATTAGGTACTAATAAAATGACCAGTGATGGATATTTTTATAAAGGTAATACTAAAGATAGCCAAGAACAACGGTCTGCTTATAATGATATAATTAAAAATTTTAATGATGAAGAAAATTTAATAAAAAAACAATATGCTTTAAAAAAATCCCACGAAGCAGAATTAGCAGCTTTAAAAGCTAAATATCATATAACGTCATCTAATCAAGAAGAACAGTTAGCTAAAAAAACGTTAAATGATTATAAAAAATTATATGAATATCAATTTGATGAAAAAAGAAAATATTATAAACAACTAGATGATGAAGAAGCAAAAATATATAAAAATAGTTTAGATAAAGGAGAAAAATTAACAAAAGAACAACTAAAACAATTAAAAATTATTGAAGAAAAAAGAAAAGCTATACAAGAAAATTGGCCATCATCAATGTCAGAAGCATTAAAAAATGCATTTTCTAAAACATGGAAAGAATTCGATGTAAAAAAGAAAATTGGAGATGCTTTAAATTATTTATCAGATACTTATTTCTTTAATCAATTTAAATCCGGCTTTAGTAATTACAATGCTGCATATGAACAAAATTTTACATCTATAGCTGGTAGAACTGGATATGGCAATAGATCTGAAACTCATCAATTAATAACTGATATTATTAGTGAAGTTAATTCTACAAATTATTTAAATAAAGGTCTTAATTTTAATAAAGATGTATTTCCTGAAATAGTAAATGCTACTAAACAAGGGTTTTTGGGTGATGAAGCTCAAGAAGTGGCAATATCAAATGCAATTGATAAAAAAATTATGCCTTGGTTAGATACATCATCTGATACCTGGATTAATATGAGATATGAATTATCAGATGATATGCTACAATCTATTAAAGGACAACAATTATTATTACAAGAAACTCGTGAAGGAAACAGAATTTTACAAGATGGAGTTGCATCAGTATTATTAGATAGTATGCAACCTACATTATTAAATATAGATGCAAATACAACTGATTTTAATGATTTAACTGAACAAGCTCAAGGTATTTATTCATATTATAGACAATTTATGAGTAAACAAGATGCTATGAAAATAACTAATCAGATGATAGATGCATATCAAGATCCAAGTAAAGCATTATTAAATAGTAGTTCAACTCCTGTTGAAAAATTAATGTCAATGGTTTCACTTAATGGTGGAGATGTAAAAGATATTGCTAAACAGTATTCTCAATTAGCTACAATAGCATTAGGAACAAATGCTATTGGTAGAGGTGCAACAGCAGGTGCAATGGGTATTAATCTTGGTGGATGGACCCGAACTGAATCAACAGTTAGTAAGATAACAGATTTTGAAGCATTACAAGATATGATAGATCTTATGTCTGGTAATGACGAAGATGCTAAACAAAAATATTTAGATACGATTGGTGAATTATCTAATTATGTAACTGCTACTCAAGAATATGACAATAAAATTGAAAATACAATAACCAACATATTAAAAGATTCTACAACAATTGCTCATTTTGCTGATATTGGTGAAAGAATTATATCTAATATTGTTGACATAAAAAGAATATTAATAGGAAATTTAGTTGGGGAATTAGGTAATTTATTTAAAAATAAAAAATTAAATAGTAATGGTATTTCAATAGGTTCTAAATTATTAACAGGTGGCAAAGGTTTAACAGGTGCTATAGAAGCCGGATCTATGGTAACTAATTCAGGAGCCGGTTTAAAATATGCAGGACTTGTTGGTGGATTAACACAAGGTGGTAAATCCTTAGGATCTAAAATTGGTTTAACAGGTGCTAAAGCAACTGCCCTTGGTACTGCATTTACAACAGGTGGATTACTCGCAGCTGGATATGGTGTTAAAGAAGCATATAATGAATTTTCTCAAATAGGAAAAACTACAAATACAGATAAAGAAAATAAAGATCATATAAAGTCTGGATTACTTGCAACTGGTGGAGCAGTTGGTGGTGGCATGATGGCTGCAGCCGGATTAGGTTTAGCAAGTGGTCCTGTTGGTTGGGTTGGATTAGGTATTGCTAGTATAGGATTACTAGGAAAAACAATTTATGATACTACTACAAAAATTGGAAGTGCAAGTGCTGCTATAGAATCCGAATATGCACAACAAAAAGAATCTATTAGACAATCAACTCAATCTAATGTAGATAATTTAACTGATATATTAGGAGTGTTACAAAAATCTACAGCAACTGAAGAAGAAATACAAACACAAAGAAATGCATTAATGTCAAGTGGATTATTAACTGAAAATGATTTATTAATTGCTAAAGATGCAAATAAAGATCAATTAGAAGAATTAACTAAAGCATATTTAAAATCTACAAATGAATTTTCTGGAGACATTCAAACAGCTTTAGATTCATATACTGCTGAGTCTAAAGCATGGTCACAAGAAGCTTGGGCTGGAATGGAAAAAGTATTACAACAATATAACGATAATGATAATGGGAAATCTAGAAATGATGAAGGATATATTGAAGCAGCTAGTATGATAATGAATACGATTTACTCTGATTTAGAAAAACAAAAACAAAATGGAGTAAAATTAGATAAATCATCTCAACATATTTATGATGCAATAACAAAATCAATGTCAAATGGATATACTGCTGATGAATTAAATAGCATAATTGATAGTGGTTGGTTTAATGAACATTTACAATCAATGACTTTATCAAGTCCTGAAACACTAGAACGTATTCGAACACAAATGTCAGTTTTAGATTCAGATGCTGCTAGAAATATTCAATCAGCGATGAGAAATGGTAATAATTATTATGATCCTACTGAAACAGCAAATGCATTAACTTATTTAATAAATGCTAAAAATTCTACTAGTAAAGAAAATGCAATAGAATATTTAGATGAATTTAAAAAAGCAGGATATAAATTAAGTAATTATAAAAATGAAAGATCTCAATTAGAATCAAAATGGGGTAGCGATATTGATTTAAAACAATATAAATTAGGATCTTCATATATTCCAAATGATATGTTAGCAATATTACACGCTGGAGAACGTGTATTAACAGCAAATCAAAATAAAGAATATACAGAAGAATTACAAACTGGTAATGGTTCAATAATTGTAAATAGTATTCAAGATGTAGTATCTGCAATACAAAATCAAACTAAAACTATTATTGATTATTTATCTACTATGAATTTTAATAATTCATCTGGATTTAAAAAAATGAGTATGTTACCTTCTATGGGTAATACCAAAGTAACATTATAGGAGGTAACAATAAAATGATTTTAGCACCATGTTTAAACTGTGAAAAAAGACATATGAATTGTCATTCTTCATGTATTGATTATTTAGCTTTTAAAAAAGAAAAAGAAATTGAACATGAAAAATTAGAAAAAATAAGACAAAGCGCAGAAGATTGGTATGGATATAAACAATATAAATATAAAAAGATTAAAAATAGTAGAAATGATAAGAGGTGAATATAAATAATGAGTCATATAAATTTTGGAGATACAGGATTAATAGTTCAATATATACAAAATTTCTTAAAAGATAATTATAACAAAAATATTCACCTATCAGATGAATATGATAAAGAAACTCATAAAGCTTTAATAGAATATTTAAAACTACCTGAAATAATGGAACCTAATGATATTAAAGACTTATTATTAAATTTATTTACTTTTAAGGAAGATAAACCTCCACATAAATTAATTGATGGAGGTGGTATATGGAATTTTAATTTTGACATGACTCCTGATAAAATAATATTTTGGAGTAGAGATATTAATCAATGTTTTAATGGTGCCATTGAATTTGTATCAGGACATATGGATGATGTTGATAATATTTGTAGATTACATGGATGGAAATTAGCAGGTTATACTACTTTTAAATATAATAAGAATAATAGTAATGATGATCACAAAATAAAATTTACAATAACTAAAGATAATCGAAAACAATTATTACCTTCATCAGATATAATTAAAATGATTAATTTATCAATGAATGATTATTTATTAGGCAAATGTTTTTTGGATGAAAATAATGCATATCATGGGTTTATTCAAGATTCATCTGTTTATAAAATATCATATATACCAGCTAAACCTGGAGAAACTTTTACTATAAGTCATGGATATAAATATCCTTGTGAATTGGCTATAGCATATACTAATAGATCATTATTAGAATTAAAACATGAAGATTTATCTAGTGTTGAAAATATAGTATCACATTTAGCCAGATCTAAATATGGTGAATTAAATCCTGGAGACTACGATGTGTATACAATTCCTGAAGATGCAGAATGTACTTATTTATTAATACAAATGCCTTATAAAAATAATTTAATATCACCTGAATCACAAAAGATCAGAGTGAAAATTGGAGATATAAATCAAGATGGAAAAATTGATTATCATCCAGAAAATCCTGATTCAGATTATAGAATTTTAAAAGATTATGTTGAAGCAATTAAAGAAGGAAAACCACATAGAACTTTGTCAGGTGCTAGTTTAGTTGCTGCAAATATTAATCAAGATATTGATGCAAATGGAAATCAAATAGTAAATGAAATTGATGTTGAATTATTTAGAAGTAAAGCTGAACAAGCAGACTTAAATAATGAACAATTAGATTTTGGAGAAGCTATTTATAATAAAGAAATTGATTTATCTGAATCTGATTATGATAGATTATTAGTTATGTTTGGTAATATTGAAGAAAATAATTATGATAGTAATGGGAATTATGATAATCATTTAAATATTCCATTATCTGAATTTCAAACTAATCCTTGGATTATTCATGAAAACTTTTTATCATATATTTTAGGTGCTTCAATTCATAAATATTCTGATGAAAGAGATATAACTTGGTTGCAAGAACAAATAGAAAAACTTGATGAATTATATGATCCAATTGAATATGGTTTATATGATGAACCTAATGATTATGTTTCAAATGATTATATTTTATGGAATGATATTAAAGGATTATATGAATATTATCAAAATGGATTATATAGTGGTTATGTATTAGTTAGTGAAAAAAACGATATTCAAAATGCTACGTTGCGTAGAGAAAATGATAATTTAAAAACTAATATGAAAATTTTAAATGGAAGATTTATTATAAATGATGAATGGACTGGCAAATTTGTATTATCAAATGGAATTATAACAACTGGAGACGCTAGATATTCATTAAAATCAATTATTAAAACTTTTCAATTATCTTCAAATGATTTTTATAAAAACCAAACAGATGAACAAATAAAATTTATATCAGGAAATGTAGATCCAATTACAGAAAAACGATTGAAATTTTTATTAACTAATTATGTTGAATAAAAAATATAGAGGGGAATTTACCCCTCTATTTTATTCTTTTCAAATAATTCATCGTATTGCATTTCAATCTCAGTTTGATTTGTTATATAAAATTTAACATCTTTACTTTCAGAATCCAACAATAATGTTTTATATAATTGTTTAGCTTCTTCAATATCTTGTACATTTACAATAATGTATTCATTCTTTTTATTAATATATTTTATCTTATAACCAATATTCATTTATTATCGCCTCACCTTTTATTTTTATAAAGTGTTATTAAATTGTAATGTTAAAGTAGTATTTCTTTTTAAATTTTCTCTTTCAGTTATTTTTGAATTAATTACAAAATCATCACCAAAATGATAACAATTTTCTTGAGCTCTTGTAATTGCAACATAACATAAATTTGAATTAGTCATAAACATATCTTCATTACTAGTTAAATAAATAACGTTTTTAAATTGAGAACCTTGTGATTTATGAATTGTAAAACAATAAGCTAAACGTAAATTACAAATGTCAGGATATTCAAATTCAAATTTATTATCTTCAATTTCAACAATCATTTTTTTATTTATTTCATCAACTGATTTAATAACACCGATTTGTCCATTAGCTAATAATGTTTTTTCATCACTATCTAAAATTACTGCATTATAATTATTTTTTATATTCATTACTAAATCATTTTCTTTAAATGTTATTTTATTATCTCCTACCATAATTGATATTGTTTCATCAAATTCATCAATAGGATTTATAATATGTTGAATACATGAATTAACTAAATTAGTTCCAGATGAACCAATATTTTTTGCTGTTAAAACTGCAATATCTTCTCTTGTATATCCAGAATTTATTAATTCTAAATATTTATTTAATGCAGCATTTATCATTTCATTTATAGATTCATATCTATAAAATGTATAAGAATTGCCTATATGTTGAATAGATTCTTTATTTAAATATTTGTTACCAAGACGAATATTTGTAGCTACATTAATAAGACCATCTTCAGTATATCTAAATATTTTATTAAGAGTTACTTTTGATATTTCATTTATATCTAATAAATCTTGATATAAATTTCCATCTTGAATTGATGGAAGCTGATATGAATCTCCAATAAGTAATACTTTATTATATTCTGGATTTATATATTTAAGTAACATATTAAATAATTGAATTGATAACATGGAAGTCTCATCAATTATAATAATATCATAATCTAAAATGCCTAAATCTTTTTCATAATATTTATTAAAATTACTAGCAATGTCATAATCAGATTCATTTTTAATACCATTATCAAAAGCAGGATAATCTTTACATAATCTATAATGAATAGTAGAAGCTAATCTATTAGTATATAATGATATTTGTTTTGCAGC
>DJSP01000113.1:6966-7232 GCA_002438065.1 Caryophanales bacterium UBA6331
CTGCAGCTTTAGCAGTGGGAGCTAAAATAACATATGATTTATCATTATCTTCTAACATATTAATTAATGCCTTAATACTACTAGATTTACCTGAACCAGCATATCCATTTAATAATACTAATTGATTTTCATTAACATATTGTAATGTTTTTAATTGATCTTCAGTTAAATCAAAATTATCAATGGTAGAATATTTTGATACATCAATATTCCAATTTTGTTTACATTTTAATGCTTTATGAATATAATCTGAAATATTTTTTTCT
>DJSP01000078.1 GCA_002438065.1 Caryophanales bacterium UBA6331
GTTATAATTTTAAAAATTTACATTGTTGTTTAGATGGTGATAGTGCTGGACAATTAGGAAATAATAAAATGGCTGAAGAACTATTAAAAAATACTAGAAGTAATATATATATTTGTAAATTACCTGAAGATAGAGATGTTGGTGATATGGGTGAAGAGGAGTTTAAAGAATATGTAGATAAACATGAAAGATTATATGTAAATAAAAAACTAAATAATATTTTAGGATATTTTGATTAAATTTGGTATTAATGAATAATTAATATAAATATTTTTTAAATGTAATGGAGGATTTTAAAAATGGCATTTGATTTTACAAAGCTAATTCAAGAAGAACAGAAGAAACAAGAAGAAACTTCATCAAGAAATGGTGGTGTAGGTTTTAAAACGGTATATCCATTTAACAATGGTAGACTTGAATTAAAACTAATTGGTAATGAGCCTTCAGGTCTTTTATATAGAGAAGTAATGTTTCATCAATATTATTCTGAAGGTAAAAAGAATAAGGTACCATGTCTACATCAGATGTATGGACTTGATTGTCCAATTTGTGATGCTGTAAATAATGTTCAAGATAAACTTGGTGATGATAAAGTTTATGGTACATATGGTGCTAAGAAACAAGGATTTATGTTTGCTAAACTTTTAAATTATTCACCTGAAAATTATTTTGGAGAAACAAAGAATCCACCTAAGCCTGGTGAAATTGTTATTTTTATGTTTCCTAAGTCAGTAATTAATGAATTAAGAAATATGATTATTGAATTTCAGGATGAACTTGATACAATTTTTACAAATAATTCAACAAGAAACGTTACTCTTAAAGTAACAACGGGTGCAAACGGTTTTCCTGAATATAATTTTTATGTAAAGAATAATGAATCAGTTCTTTGTGTAGATGCTAATGGTAATCCGGATCAGGCTGCATTTAATGAATATATGTCAAAAATGCCAGATATTAGAACAATTAAATATCCTGATAAACCTGATGAAAATATGATGAAAATTCATAGAGCTATTGTTGAAGAAATTAATAATAAATATTTTGGAATTACAACTTCAGTACCTCCTATGAATGATCCTCAACCAATGGTATCTAATACTGGTAATACTCCTGCAACTCCACCTGTTCAGAATGTAAATGTTTCAAATACACCTGAAACTATTAATACTTCTTCAGCAACTAATGTAAATGTTGCATCTCAGCCTGATGTTAATAATGTACAGGAAAATGTTGCTAATGAAGATCCCAGAGGACCCAGGCCTGATTGTTTTGGTAACAACCGCTATGACGATCATTGTGCTAATTGTCCATGGGATGCAGAATGTGTTTAATAATAATTAAAGAAAAATTATTTATAAATGAAATATATTGGGAATGTTTAAAATACATTCCCTTTTCATTTATATTAAATAATAATTTAAAATAAAATCTATTTTAATATATAGAGGTGATTATTAATGAAAATAAATCCAACATTAGATAAAATAGTAGTAAAAAAAATAGAATTTGAAGAAGTGTATAAAGGTTCTATTATATTAACATCTAAAAATCAAGATAATATAAATAAATTAATATATGAAGTTGTTGAATGTGGTCCTGGTGGAATAGTAAATAAAGATGATGTTAAAATAGTTGTAAAACCTGAAGATAAGGTTATAATTCCAGAATATATTGGTAGTGAAATTAACATTGATAATGTTCAATATAGAATAGTAAAACAAAGTGATATTTTGGCTATATTGGAGGATTAAATATTGAAAATAATAGAAAATATTATAAATAAGTTTATTTATATTCTGGTATGTATTATATTATTTAATATGATTTGTATAAAATGTTATGATAATACTATTAAATTAGAAACTTATATGATTGTTGATAATAAATAATAAAGGTGGTTATAATAATGAATCGATGTATTTTATTTAAAAAGAATTACGTTAATAAAAATAAATATAAGTTTATAAAATCTGTTAAATATGCAATTAAAAAAGAAACTACATCTCATTATTATACAATTAAAAATACAAGATTACCTAAAAAATTATTAAATGATGTTTATGAAGTTTTAGAATTGTATTAAATAATTATGTAAGCTAATCTATTTTATGCAATAGATTAGCTATTATTTTATATAATTTTAACAAAAATGAATTAAATGAAAGAAAACTATTTACATATGAAGGAATATATGATATAATTAAAACATAATCAAATAAATTTTATACAAATGTAAGGAGTTTTAGTTATGACTACAAGAAAAAAGAAATTAAGAATTATCAATAAATTCAAATTTATTAGATCATTAGTAATTTTATTTATATTAATATTTCTAATTATAAAAATAATATGTTTATTTATAAGTCATGCAATAAATATTAGTAATGAAAATGAATCTATTATTAATTGTGAAAATGAAAATTATAATTACATACTTGAATTTGATAATAAAGATAATGAACCTGAGTATATAGAATTTTCTAATAAACCAATAAATATGTCAGATGAATATTATAATTATGTGATACAAGCTGCTAAAGATAATAATATTCCAATAAGTGTTATTTTAGCTACTATGACTACAGAAAATGAATTATATGATCCTTATGCTAAATCAAAAAATACTAATGGTACATATGATATGGGATTGTGTCAGGTTAATTCTAATTATTATGAAGAATTTGGAAAGATATATGATATTGATAATTTTGATCCTTATAATCCTGAACAAGCTATTGAATTTATTGCAAAGCATATGAAATATTTATCAAATTATGGTATAGAAAAGTTTGGTCTTAATGATGAAGATAGTTATATATTTGCAGCTGGTGCATATAATAGAGGCTTAGGAAATGAATGTAAATATAGAAATATGTATGATTATAAAGAAAAGTTTATAAATAACTATAAGTCTTTTATTTAATTATAATATATATGAAAGTTATTAATCAAATAAACAAAAGGAGATAAACATAATGATTAGTAAAGTAAATCGTGGTGATATATTTATTTATAATTTTGGTAATAGTTATACTACTAGTGTTGAAAGTAAAGAAAGACCTTCATTGGTTATTTCAAATAATAAAGGTAATACATATGGTACAACCTGTTTGATAGCCCCCATTACCACTAGACCTCGTGAAAAAACAGAAAATAATCCATGGCAGGTATATTTTAGAAATGGTGATAGAGAACAAGCGATATTATTGGAACAAATAAGATGTGTTTCTATTAATAAACTTGGAAGATATATGGGACATCTTGATGATTATACTATGCACAATGTTGATATAGCTTTATGTATTGAATTAGATTTACCACTTTCAAATCAAATAATAGAAGAATCAAAGTTAGCATCAAATATGTTTAATAGTATTTCAGCTAATATTAAATCTAAATTACTTGATTTTGATAAATTTGTAGGAACTCTTGATGATAAATTCGATAAGTGTGTAAAAGAAATGTCATCATCAGTTTCTAATATTAAAGTAGAATCTACATCAAATAATAATTTTGAAACTTCTACAATAAAGAATTTGTATGATATTAAAACTATACTTAATAATTATAATCAAAATATTACAATTTTGTCTAATGTTTTGATTAACTTATATGATAAATTAGATTGTAATAAAAACAATGAATCTAATATTGTTATTGACAATGTAAAAGATATTAATGTTGAAAATAATAATGAAGAAATTGTTATTGAGTCTAATGACAAAGAAAAAGTAGAAAAACAAGAAAATTCAAATATCATTAAAGGCATTAAAATTAAATCTATAGATGATATGATAGAATTTATGGATTACTATATGGAACATACTTTTGAAGAAATTGAAAATAAATATCATTTTGATAAAAAATCAGCTACGAATAGAAAAACTAATTATATTAAACGTCTTAAAAATGCAAATATAGATGTATCAAAATATTTAGTTAGAAGAAATAGATTAAAAAAGGAGAATTATTAAAAATGAAAATAGGAATTTATTCCGATGTACATATTTCTAGAACTAGTAGTATATTGCCTTTATATTTAAATGATCAATCAAAATATACATTACGATTAGAAAATTGCATTAATTCAATGAATGATATGTATCAAACTTTTGAAGATAGAAATGTTGATGTAATAATTAATTGTGGTGATACTTTTAATAGTCATACTATTTCAGCTGATGAAATGTCAGCTTATTTAGATATAATTCATAAACCATTTTGTAAAGAATATATTATTGTAGGTAATCATGATAAATTTAATGATATTTTTAATTCAATTAAATTAGGAGACTTATTTGATAACATAGATATTGTTGATAAATATAAGGTGTTTAGAATTGATAGTTCAGATGTTGATGTATATATGATAGCTTATTTTAATCCTAAAGAATTTAATGAGCTATTAGATGAAATGCTAACAAAATATCCAAAAGAACATAAAAAATCAATTTTGTTTATGCATGGGGATATAGATGGTTCATTGTTATTTGGAAATCTTAGAGTTGAGAATCAAATTAGTAAAGCAAAACTAATTCAAAATTTTGATTTAGTTATTAATGGACATATTCATTGTAATGAAACTATTTATAATAAAGATAATAAAAAAATTATTAATATAGGTTCATTAACAACTCATAGTTTTGCAGATAGTAATAAACATGTTGGAAGATATTATATTTTAGATACATATGATATGTCAATTGAATCTTTTGAAGCTAAAGATCAAATTTTATTTAGAACTTATGAAATAAATAATGAAAATGATGTTATTAAATTTAAAGAACAACTATGTATGAGTCCTTTTAAAAAAATTGTTAAAATTAAATGCCCGTTTGAATTAAAAGATAATATTGAAACAATATGTTTAGATGATCATTATAAGATATTAAAATATAAGTTTATATTTATTTATGATAACAAATCTAATGATTCTAAAGAAAGTTTAAAGACTTCTAATATATTAAATAATGATAATATTTTGATAGAAGATAAGTTTTTAAATTTTATTAAAAATCAAGATTCATTGAAATGGGCATATGAGGTTTATGAAAGTATTGTGAAAGGATAAATATTATGATTAATTTAAAATTTAAATCATTAGATGTTGAAGGTTTTCAATCTATTGGAAAAGCAAATATAGATTTTAATAATTTAGGAACTTGCTTAATAACTGGTAAAAATAATTCAGATACTAAAGTTAAATCAAATGGTTCTGGTAAATCATCATTAATTATTAGTTTAATATGGTGTTTATTTGGAAGTACTCCTAATGGTATTAAAAATGAAGTCGTTAATACTTTTTATAAAAGAGGCTGTTCTGTTTTTGTAGATTTTGATGTAGATAATGTCAATTATAAAATTAGACGTAGTGTTAAACATAAAGACTATAAAACAGGTTTAATTATATTAAAGAATGATGAAGATATATCTGCTAAAAATAAAAAAGATTCAAATGATATTATAAAAGATATATTAAATATTGATCAAGATTTATTTTTACAATTAATATTTTTATCTCAAGGATTTAGTAATAGGTTTGCATTATACACTCCTAAGGTAAGAAAAGAATTACTTGAATCTTTATACAATGTTAATGAAGATTTAAATAAATTTAATGAAAAAATTAAAGTTAAAGAATCTGAATATAAAAATAAAATATATGAATTAAATAAAGAACAAGTTAGACTTTCAACAAATATAAATAATGCACAAAATAATATTAGTCAATTTGAAAACAATATTGTTTCATTAAAAACAAATATAAACAATTTAAATAATACAAATACTAATATTACTCAAGAAGAGTTAGATTCTATGTTAAGTGATATTAATGAATTAAGATGTCAACTTGAAGATATAAATTCTAAAAAAACTAATTTACAATTAAAAATATCTAATATACAACATAATGTTAATACATTGCAATCATCAAAATATAGTTTGAATAGTAAAATATCTGAATTGCATTCAAATCAACAAAGTGACATTTGTCCAACATGTGGACAAGTTATTAAAAATGCTGAAGAACATAATCATAATATTGATAATCAAATAAAAGAAATAGAAGTTAACATTAGTAAAATTAATGATGATATTATAGCTAATAATTCAAAATTAGATTTGATGAAACAAAAACTAATAAAGTTTGATGATATTATTAGTAGTATTAATAGAAATATAAGTAATATTGATTCTAATTATCAAACTAAATTAAACCAATTCAGAATACAGGTTGAAAAAGAAGCTACTATTAATTCGTTAAAAGATCAAATAAAACAATTTAAAGAATTAATTAACTCTAATAAAGAAACATTAGGTAAATGTAAAAATGATGTTGATAAAATAGAAAAAGATTTAATTAAAAATAATGATATGCTTGATGTAATAAATAATATTATTCGTATGTCTGGAAATCAATTTAAAGCTTATTTATTACAGGATATTATTAGACAATTAAATATTGAACTAGAACAATTGTCTCAGTCATTATTTGATAATAGAATTATAGGAATTGCTTGCGATAATAAATTAGATATAATGTTGAATGATAAGTATTATGAACAGTTATCTGGTGGAGAACAAAGAAAGTGTGATATTGGATTAATAATAGCACAAAGAAAACTTGCTCAAAAAATGCAATCTATATCAAGTAATATATTAATTATGGATGAAATTTTTGATGGGTTAGATGATGTTTCATTTAATATAGTATTAGATTTATTATCAGATGAAATGCAAGATGTAGAAGATAATATAATAATATCTCATAGAAATATTGAAGAAATTCCATTTGATCATAAAATTGAAGTAATTAAAAATGAAGATAACATTTCTAGTGTTAAATTTTATTAAATAATACTTTACATTTGAAAGCATTATATAATATAGAAGCTATTTAAAAGGAGACTTGCTAATGTTAAAAACTACAGATATTAATAAATTTATAAAATATATTGAAGAATTGAATGCACATATTATTTATTGTGATATATGTGGTAATTTTAATATTGATAAATCATCTGATAGTAAATCAATTTTTATAAATCTTGGATATAAAAATATTAATAATAAATGTTATTGTGATAATTGTTATAAACGATATTTGGATATAATTAAAAATACTCAAAAAGAAACTAATGAAATCATTAAACGTCCAAATAAATCACAATATTATTTAGATATTGCAAAAGTAGTTGCATCAAGATCAACATGTTTAAGAAGAAAATATGGAGCTATTATTGTTAAAGATGATTCTATTATTTCAACTGGATATAACGGTTCGCCTCGAGGAACTGTAAATTGCATTGATTTAAATGAGTGTCGTAGAGAAAAATTAAATATTCCTCGAGGACAATGCTATGAAATGTGTAGAAGTGTTCATGCAGAACAAAATTGTATTATAAATGCTAGTCGATCAGAAATGATTGGTAGTGTATTATATCTTTATGGTATGAATGCTAAAGACAATTCTTTAATTGAAAATTTAGATTCGTGTCAACTTTGTAAAAAATTAATTATTAATTCAGGAATAAGTAAAGTAGTAATGCCTGTATCAGAAAATAAATATAAAGTTATTAATACTAAATCTTGGGTTGATAATGATGAAACATTAACAGATAAGTTTGGTTATTAAATAGGAGGTGATATTATGAGTAAAGTATTAGTATTTGATATTGATGATACTATATCAATACATACTAATCGGGATTATGTAAATGCTAAACCTATTCAACCTGTTATTGATAAACTTAATAGATTGCATGATGAAGGATATTATATTAAGTTATTTACAGGTAGAGGACAAGTTAGTTGTAATGGTGATCTTAATTTAATTATTGAAAGAAATAAAGATGTACTTGAAACATGGCTTGAAAAACATGGTGTAAAATATGATGAACTTATATTTGGTAAACCATTAGGTGATTGGTATATTGATGATAAAGGAATGAGTGTTAAAGATTTTCTTAAAGCTGATTTTTATGAATTAAAAGGTGGTTCTAATTCTTCAATTCGTAGAGAATTAAATAAAGTAATTAAAACTGCAAAAAATTCTCAGGCTCAATATGCTTGGTATAAATATGTAAATGATAATTATAAAACTATTTCAATTCCAATAGTATATAGTTGTGTTGTAGATACAATGTATATGGAATATATTGATGGAATTAGTTTAGTAGATAATTGTACTAAAAAAGATATTGAAGAATTAATTGGTATTTGTTATCTATTTAAACAAAATAATTCTCAAGATATTATTAAAGGTGATTTTGATTCTTATTGTGATAATTTAAAACATCATATTAATAATTCAAATACTTTAAAAGTTATTAAATATATAAATAATCATAAATGGGAATTAAGTGATAGAATGTCATTTTATCATGGTGATTTAACACTATCTAATGTTATTAAAAGAGGTTATGATTTAGTATTAATTGATCCTAATTATAAAGATGATTATAGATCGTATATATTAGATCTTGCTAAGATTAGACAATCTTTACATGATTATGAATATATGTTTAGTTTTTCTAATACGCAAAATAGTAATTTGTTGGAATATTTTGATAATTTAATTTTACCTGAAGATAGACAACTTGTAAAATTAATGGAAATTACACATTGGATTAGAATGTATTCATATAAATCAGATAAAGATAAAATTTTAGTTGATAAAATGATAAATAAATTGATAGGAGAATATGAAAATGAATATCAAGGATGCTAAAATTATTGGTTTTACATCTGTTGTTGGTGATATGCTACATGCAGGACATTGTTTAATGTTAGAAGAGTGTAAACGTCATTGTGATTTTTTATATTGTGGTATTATTGCTGATCCAACAATAGACAGACTTGAAAAAAATAAAACAATTCAATCTTTATTTGAAAGATATGAACAGGTAAAAGCTAATAAATTTGT
>DJSP01000002.1 GCA_002438065.1 Caryophanales bacterium UBA6331
CCAATTTTTCGTAACGGTCAACTCTATCAAAACTTTTTGTTTTAATATATTCAACAACTGCTTGAGGCATACCACCAACAAGGACATAAGTTCTAAAATCCTTCATAATTCGATTATGTGCTATATCTATTTTAGTTTTGTTATCATAACATTGTTTTAAGAAAGGAATTGTACTTGTATCACCTAAAGCCCATAAAAATTCTTCAAAATCTAGTGGATACATATTAATCTTTTTTTCTTCAGAAGGAATAATTATATTTTCAACATTATTTTTTAATTGAAATAAGTGATCCGGTTTCTATATAATCATATCTACCATCAGCAACCAAATACTTGATTAATGATCTAGCTTCTGGACAAAATCGAACTTCATCAAAAATAATTAATGACTTACGAATTGGTAACACTTTTCCATAATATGACTGTAATTTTTGTAAAATTAAATCTATATCATTTCTATCGTGTATAAATAGATTTTTAATTTCCTCAGGAGCAATATTAAAGTCAATAAGAATATACTCCTCATACTCATTTTTAGCAAATTCTTCTGCTATTGTACTTTTACCAATACGTTTAGCTCCTTCAATAAGCAAAGCAGTCTGCCCATTATCATTATTTTTCCAATCAACTAATTTATTATAAATTTTTCTCTTCAAATAAATCATTTCATCCGCAAATTTTCCTTCTCTCTAACTATATTTTAACCATTATTTAACATTTTGATAACTTTTTTTGCTCGATTTTTAACGTTTTGACAACTTTTTTAGCCTAAAATTTAACATTTTGACAAGATTATAATCGATTTAAACTAAAAAATTAGCACTTAATGCACTAATTCTATTTGTTAATTTGTTTATAATATTTATCTAATATAAATTCTTTTCTATATTTTATAGATTTATAATAAAAATCCTTTTGTTCATCTGTTAGTACCTCAATATCATCAATAAGCTTTTTTATTTTTGTCATATTAATTAAAGGATAAATTTTATTTAAAGCAGTTTCTAATTTATTAGGCATTAACTTATAAAAATCAAGATATGTCATAGATTTATCATTAAATCGATAGGCAGTCTTTAAATTTATTGCAACATTTTTAAATTCCACATCATTATTAAGTAGATTATGTATGTCATTCAGTGATAACAAAGGATGTAAAGAAGAACCACAATCATATATTGGAGATAATTTATATTTTTCATCTCTTAAAATTACTGCCCAATTGCCTAAATGTCTATCTACATTACCAATTAAAGTATCAACAACAAAAACTTCATAAAAGTAATCTTCAAATTTTTCTTTATCATCAAAATTATTTAACAATTTTATCATATCAAATATATCATTTATATCATTAGTGTATCTTTTATCAGAATTTAATGAATAAGATAAATTTTTAAACTCAAATAATTTATCATTCGGTTGTAAAAAATCTAAACATGCAACTCCAATTTTTGTTTTACCATCAATATTACATTTAACAAATTTTGAATCTTGGGTGTCAAAATTAAGAAGTTTAAAAATATGTGATCCGATATATTCAGAATATTGATTATTTAGATATATAATACTTCTATTTCTCTCAATAACAATATCTGAAAATTTAACCATATACTGTAATTTATCAATAAAAAAAGTCCTTTTAATTTCCGATCCACCATATAAACTTATATCATTAAAACAATTCGTAATATCTAACATAAAATTCTCCATTTACTTCTAATCAATTTTATATTAACAATTAATTCGAATTTTCGCAAATTAAAAAAGTAAACAACATAATGCCTACTTTTCCTCTAATTTAGACTTCAAATATTGACCAGTAAATGATTCTTTAACTTTAACAATTTCTTCTGGTGTTCCTTTAGCAATAACCCTGCCACCATCATCACCACCATTTGGACCAATATCAATAATATAATCCGCACATTTAATTACATCTAAATTATGTTCGATAATAATAACTGTATCTCCATTATCAACAATGCGTTCTAAAACAACGAGTAATTTCTTAATATCGTCAGTATGTAAACCGGTTGTAGGTTCATCTAATATAAAGACACTCTTACCAGTTGGTTTCTTTTGTAATTCTTTTGCTAGTTTAACACGTGCTGCTTCTCCACCAGATAAAGTTGGTGCACTTTGTCCAAGTTTAATATAAGGAAGTCCAACATCTATCATAGTTTGTAATTTGTTTTTAATCTTAGGTACACTATCAAAGAATGTAATAGCTTCACTAACTCTCATATCAAGCACTTCTGCAATATTTTTTCCTTTGAATTTAACATCTAAAGTCTCACGATTATATCTAGTACCATGACATACATCACAAGGAACATAAACATCTGGTAAGAAATGCATTTCAATTTTCTTAATACCATCACCTTGACAAGCCTCACATCTTCCACCTTTAACGTTGAAGGAAAATCTACCTTTATCATAGCCCTTCATTTTAGATTCCTTCATCTCAGCAAATAAATCACGAATATCATCAAATACCCCAACATAAGTTGCTGGATTACTTCTAGGAGTTCTACCTATTGGTTCTTGAGAAATATCAACAACTTTATCAACGTTTTCAAGTCCTTTAATACCTTTATTTTTTCCTGGTATAACCATTGTTCCGTAAACTTTTGCTCTTAGTGCTCTAACAAGTGTTTCCGTAACCAAACTTGATTTACCTGATCCAGATACACCCGTAACAAGCGTCATAGTTCCAAGAGGAAATTTAACATTTATATTCTTTAAATTATTTTGACTAGCGCCTTTAATTTCAATAAATTTTCCATTACCTTTTCTACGTTTTTTAGGAACTTCTATTTTTAATTCACCAGTTAAATATTTTCCCGTTAAACTATTCTTATTTTGCATTACCTCTTCAGGAGTACCTGCTGCAACAACCTCTCCACCTTGATCACCAGGTCCCGGTCCAATATCAACTAAATAATCAGCAGCCCTCATTGTATCTTCATCATGTTCAACAACAATTAATGTATTTCCAAGATCTCTCATCTCTTTTAAAGAATTAATTAATTTATCATTATCCCTTTGATGTAAACCAATACTTGGCTCATCTAAAACATATAAAACACCAGTTAACTTACTACCAATTTGTGTAGCTAAACGAATTCTTTGAGATTCACCACCAGATAACGTACTTGCTTCTCTAGCTAAAGTTAAATAACCAAGTCCAACATTATTTAAAAAGCTTAATCTATTTTGAATTTCCTTAACAATTAAACTAGCAATATTTTCTTGTTCTTTGGTAAGTTTTAAATTATCAAAAAAATCTATTAAATCTCTGATGCTTTTTAAACATACCTCATAAATACTTAAACCATTAATCTTAACAGCTAAAACATCATCAGATAATCTAGCGCCATGACATTTCTTACAAGGTAAATCAACCATATATGAACTTAACCAATCTCTTATCCACTTACTAGTAGTTTCCATATATCTTCTTTGGAAATTATTAGCAATTCCTTCATAAGTATCTGTAACATATCTCTTATTACCATTTTTACTTACATATTCAAAATCAAATAATTCATTACTACCATATAAAATTATATCTAATTCTTTTTTACTAAGCTCAGATATCTTCTTATTTAGATCAATATTATAAAATTTACAAACAGTCTCTAGTTCAGTAAGAGCAATATTTTGATCTAAACTAAATCCTTTAATAGCTCCATCATATACTGATTTATTTTTATCAGGAATAAGTAAATCAATACTAATATTTTGTTTAACACCTAACCCTTTACATTCAGGACAAGCTCCATATGGAGCATTGAATGAGAATAATCTTGGTTCTAATTCAGGCAAACTAAAGTTACATTCAGGACAAGCATAATGTTCACTCATTATAAATTCTTCACCATCAATAACATGAATTAAGACTTTCCCATTAGCCATCTTTGTACTAAGTTCAATTGCTTCAAAAATACGACTTCTCTCATCCGGATTAACAACAATACGATCAACTACCAAATAAATATTATCTTTCTTATTTTTTTCTAAAACAATATTTTCTGATAAATCATGCATTTCTCCATTAACTCTTACTCTTGTGAAACCTTTTTTTCTTAAATCATCAAACAAGTCTTGATGAGTCCCTTTTTCACCATGAACAATAGGAGCAAGTATTTCTAACTTAGTTCCTTCATCCATAGATAAAATCTTATTAGTCATTTCTTCAATACTTTGACTAGTAATTGGCACGTGATGATTAGGACAATATGGAGTTCCTACCCTTGCAAACAACAAACGTAAATAATCATATATCTCTGTTACAGTTCCAACAGTACTTCTTGGATTATTATTTGTTGTTTTTTGATCAATTGAAATACTAGGAGATAATCCTTCAATAGAATCTACATCCGGTTTGTCAGATCCACCTAAAAACTGTCTTGCATATGCACTTAAAGATTCAATATATCTTCTTTCACCTTCTGCATAAATAGTATCAAAAGCAAGACTACTCTTTCCTGAACCAGATACACCAGTCATAACAATTAATTTATTCTTAGGTAATTCTAAATCAATATTTTTTAAATTATTTTCTCTTGCACCTTTTATTACAATTTTATCCATACTACCTCACTTCATTTCAGTAGTATTTTACCACAAAAATATTAAAATATTAAAAAAAGATAGAGATAAATTCTACCTTAATTATTTAAATCAATATATTTTGCTATTATAACTGGTTTATTTCCACTTATTGTTGAATATTCACCATATACTTTAACAATATCTCCATCAATAAAACCTTTTTCATAAGTCCTATCTTCAAAATGAACTGTCACAAGATTTTCAGCTCCATCTTCAAATAAATTTAAATCAAGTGTAATATCCATATTATTATATAAACCATCATTATAGCCTTCTACACTAACAACTTGTCCAACTACAGTTACATCCTTATCTAAATATATTTTAGGTATTCTAACTAAATCTTCATAACTTACAAAAGTACATTTTTGTGTATATGATTCATATGTTTCTTTAGTGACAATATGTGTATTCACAAAATAAAATAATAATATTAAAAATAAGAATACAACACCAATAATAACAAAGAATAATATATCCACTGAATTTCTCTTATTCTTTCTTCTACAATTAGGACAAATAGTCATTCCTTTATCAAAATATTTTCCACAATATTTACATTTTTGTGTATTAGTTAAATCTTCTACTTCATTAACAGCAACTTCTTTAACCTCTTTAACGGCTTTATCAACGTCCTTCTTTACTGTTTTCTTAACTGTTTCATTCAAATCCTTAATTTTTTTAGTAGTATCCTTTTTTAACTTTTTACTATCTTGAGTAGTTTTTTTAGTTTTTCTAGCATCATCTTTTTCCATTTTCATCCTCCATATCTTTAATATTATTATAGACTAAACTAAAATATTAATCAATCTATAATTAACCTAATTAATAGGCTCAAATGTACAGGATGGACATAAAAATAATAATTAAAAGAATAAAAATAAAAAATAATAGTAAATAAATTAAAATAGAAAAAGGCAGAAACGAAGTAAGATGAACTAGCTAAAATAATCCTTTTAAATAAAACATAGAAAACAGTAAAGAAAGATATTATAATGAAGCTTTCTAATTATTACTAAAAATAAATTTACCAACACAATAATTTATATAAGTAGTAGATGACGAAGAAATAAATTTAGAAATTATACTTGGAATCATAAATATTTTTAAACAAACAGTTAGAACAATACTATCTATAACTAGTCCAGCAATTCTACTTACAAAAAACATTACAAATCCCACATTATCATTGTTATCAGCTTCATAAACAAATTTTTTATTTAAAAAATATAATATTGTCACAGTTACAATAAATGTTACTATATTTGCTACTAAATAATTAATTTGTAATACATCATTTAAAAAATAAAACAAAGCAAGCTCAATTGTTCCACCAATAGTTCCTACAATACAATATTTTAAATACTGTTTACTAAAAATATTTTTAATCATCTAATTCTCCCAAATAATCATCTAAAATTTTAAATAAATCTTCACTATTTTTAGTTTTACATATTTCATTTTTTATATACGCACTTTTTGGCATTCCTTTAATATACCATAAAGCATGAGTTCTAATTTCAAGTATTGCTTGTTTTTCTGAAGTTGAATCTACTAATAACTTATAGTGTCTTTTAAGCATTTCTATTTTTTCTTTTGAACTTGGTCTAACAGGAATAGTTCCAGTATCTAAATATTTTACACATTCATTAATAAGCCAAGGATTACCAAGTACTCCTCTACCTATCATCACTGCATCACATCCAGTATATTCAAGCATTTCTTTTGCTTTTTCACAACTTGTAACATCCCCATTACCTATAACTGGAATTTTTACTGCTTCTTTAACTTGTTTTATTATATTCCAATCAGCATTTCCACTATATCCTTGTGCTCTAGTCCTTCCATGCACCGTTATAGCACTAGCGCCAGCTTTTTCAATAACCTTAGCAACCTCTACTGCGTTAATACTTTTTTCATCCCATCCACTACGAATCTTAACTGTTACTGGAACATCTACAGCCTTAACAACAGCTGAAACTATTTCTTTGATTTTATCAGGATTTTTAAGAAGCGCACTTCCAGCTTGTGATTTAATTGCAACTTTAGGCACCGGACATCCCATATTAATATCTATAATATCAGGAAGCATTTTTTCTTCTACTAATTTAGCTGCCTTAACAAAAGAATCAACATCACTACCAAAAATTTGTTGAGCTATAGGTCTTTCCATATCACTCATTTTTAATAAATCAAATGTTTTTTCACTTCCATACACTAGTGCTTTATCACTAACCATTTCAGCAAAGATAAGGCCTGCTCCCATCTCTTTAATAATTTGACGATAAGCTGTATTGCTTATTCCTGCCATTGGAGCAAGAACAACTTGATTTTTAATTTCTACATTACCAATTTTCCACTTCATAAAACATCACTACACTATAATATTATAAAGTCTTTTTAAATTCAACAATATCTCCTTGATGTAAGTCATATAACACTTCTTCATCTTTATCAATATGCATTTCAATATAAGAATTATCTAAAATCTTTATCTTAGCGTTTAAAAGTTTAACACCATTTTTAAACACATCAACTACTTCCTTATTTACTAAATTCATTTTAGTTGCTGTCTCTGGATCCATATGAATATGAGCATCAGATCTAATAAGACCTTTATCTAATGAAACACTTCCCTTTGGTCCAATAACTATTATTGGTAAACTATCATCCAAATCACCACTTTGTTTTCTAGGCGGAACAACTCCTAATATTTTAGCATCACTATCATCAATTTCAACCTGATTATAATTTCTTAAAGGGCCTACTACTCTAACATGATTAATTCTATTTTCGTTAACCATAATATCAACAGTCATATTACTTGCAAATTGTCCTTGTTGATTCAAATAATTTCTTACAGTAATTTCCTCATCTCCAAATATTTTCTTCCAAACATCTTTTGTTAAATGAACATGTCTATTACTAATTCCAACTGGTATATTCATAATTTTATCATCCTTTTCTATAAATTAATTATACCCTTTATCACTAAAATAAGAAATAATTAATTATTCATAACATCAATAATTTTCTTTTTAGATGCTATATATGCTGGAATCAAACTAGCAATAAAGCAAAGAAATATACTTAAAAACCCAATAATTAAAACATTAGAAAAACTAATAACCATAATTTTATTAAGACTAACATAACTACTAACATAGTCATTTATCTTATTACCTACTATAACAAGCATTACATTTGAATAAACAAATGAACAAACACCAATTAATATATTTTCTAAACAAAACAAGTTTTTAACATCTTTATTTCTAAAACCAATACTTTTATAAACACCAATATCTTTATATCTCTCAATAACTGAAATATAAGAAATAACAAATATCATAATAACCGAAACGATCAAACTAATAACACTAAATAATATTAAAACTATACTAATACCATCAACTATTTTTTTCGTACTATTAACTATATCTTCCGCATTATCTAAAATATTATAATCTTTTAATTTTTCTTTAATTATATTTTTAGATTCTAAATCAGTTGAATAAATAAAAATATCCGTTATCTCATTATCAAATAAATCATTAGAATAAATTATTCCACTCAAATCTTTAAAATAATCATTATTAGATCTTACAATACCACAAACTTTAAGTTCTTTCCCATTAATATAAAATATATTGTTAATAAGTCCCTTGTTTTCCACATCTAAATAATTATAAACTTTCTCACTTATTGAATTATCTTCATCATAAAGTATTAATACTTCATTCTCAGTTTCTGGCCACTTACCATCTAATATATAAAAATAATTATTTGAAGGATTAACGTACGAAACACTTCTAAAGTTATAATCAACATCTCTATAATAACTAACAGCCTTAACATACTTTTTATCAATCCCATTAATAACATTAATTAACTTATCATCTATAACATTATTTAGAAATGTTCCTTTTTTTACATTTATTCCTTTAATATTTTCTATTTTACTATTAAAATCATCAACATAATTACTTTTACTAATAATTATTGGATAGTTAAAAAATGATGAACCATTTAAATTATCTAATTCCTTCTTAAAACCATTTCTAATCGATAATACCAGTCCTAAACTGCATAACCCAATAGTAAAGGCTAAAACAACTAAAATATTTCTTAACAATTTATTTTTAATATTTTTAATTGCATATTTACCTAATTTATTTATTGTTAATTTAACATCATTTTTTTGTCTTAAATTAAAGTATGATCTAATCTGTTTTTTACCATTTTCTTCTATTTTTCCATCAACAAGCTTTATTACTTCATCGGCAAACTTATTAGCAAGTTCCATATTATGTGTAACTACAATAACCAATTTTTTCTTAGATAAATTTTTAAGAATCTTCATAATCTTATATGAATTATCTAAATCAAGTGCTCCAGTAGGCTCATCAGCAAGTATTATTTTTGTATTTTGTATCATACACCTAGCAATAGCAACTCTTTGCTTTTCTCCTCCACTCAAAGAAGAAACCATACTATTTTTTAAATTACTTATACCTAACATTTTAAATATTTTATTCTCAAAACATGGGCTTCTATTTCTTCTAATATCTATCGGTAATAGAGTATTATCTAACACGCTATATTTATCGATTAAATTATAATTTTGATTAATATAACTAACAACCTGATTATGATAATATGAACTATCAAATTTATTAATGTTAAATCCATCAATTAAAACTTTACCATTATCAGCCTGCTCTAATCCACCAATTATATTTAAAAGTGTTGATTTACCACTACCAGATTCACCAACCAAACAAATAAGACCTCTGTTGCCAAATTTTAAATTTATTTTTTTCAAAACATCTCTATCATATTTTTTACACACATTTCTAAGCTCAAGCATAACACCTCTCCTTACAAGAAGCATTTTATTATAAGTGCGTTTAACATGCAAATGACAAATTTTTAAAATTGTTTATTCAAAATCACCTAATTTATTAATCAAAATAAAAAAATCTGTATATTTTTCTATACAAATTTTTTATTTCTTACAAAAATAACAAAAACCTAAAAAAAATACTATAAATAAGATTCCCACTATCGAAAGCACAATTTTTTTCTTGTCATCTAATTTCTTAATTTTTATTATACTTATAAAAGATAGCCCAACCAATATCATAAAAATAGATATAATTTCTGGATAAAATCTAAATTTAATTATCCATAATACAACATATACAATCGGATAAAATATTGCAATAGATGTTATAGGCATTCCAACGAAATATTCTTTATTAGCCTTTTTACAAATATCAAGAGTATTAAAATAAGCAAGTCTAATCATTCCACATAAACTATAAAATATTAAAGCAACCCATCCAAAATAATAATTTTTTGGCAATATATTAATTGTATAAACTAAAGGAAATACTCCAAATGAGATTAAATCAGATAGTGAATCAAGTTGTACACCATATACACTCTGCATTTCACTAGACTTTCTTCTCCTAGCTAGCTTTCCATCAAAAGCATCACATATTCCTGCAATTATTAAACAAAATATTGGAACAACCTTGCTTCCATTAATTGATAAAACACATCCTAAAAGGGCCATAAAAGTACCACTCATAGTAAGTAAATCACAATCTCTATAAAAACCTATAAACTTTTTCATAAACTCACACCCTACTTCGTAAACACCAATAATTTACTAATCAAATAATTTCCAATAATAACAACAATTTGAACAATTACCTTAGCAATCATATCATTCATATTTAAAGATCTAACAAATAAAATCATCAACAAAGTATCAAGTACTAATGTAATAACTCTGCTTCCTGTAAAAGAAATAAACTCTTTAAAATAATTTTTATTCTTACTATTAAAAACAATAACTCTATTAGTAAAATAAGCAAATAAAACAGAAATAATCCAAGATAACACATTAGATACTACTAAATCAAAACAACAAACTTTAGCAAATAAAGCATAACTTAAAATTGATATAACAGTCGTACAACCACCTATAAATAAATAATTAATTACTTCTAAATGATTTCTATAAAACTCCCATAATTTTCTAAATAAAGACTTAATAAAACTAGGTTTATATTCTTTATAATCAATTAAATTTTCTCCTTTAACAACATAAGATTTATTAGCAAGCTCTAAAATATTTTTATCATTAAGAGGATTATCACTATAACATTCTTCTAAAATATAATTTATATATTTTTTATTATAATTATCTGTTTTTACATCTTTACTATTATTTTTTTCTCTAAATTTTCCTGTTTTTAAATCAACATCAGATGCAATTAAATCTTTAACACCTAACTTATCACAAACAGGTTTTAATAAAAAATAAGGACTAGCAGAATTAATAATATCATTCTCATGACTTTTTCCTAAATAAAATTTCTTAATATTTTTATAGTGTTCATCCCAAAAATCATTTACTAAGCAATAGCCATCACTAACATTATTTAAAAAACTAAATAATACTTCTTTAAACTGAGTTATATCAATAACTCCAAAAAAATATTTAATAAATGCTCCAATTATTTTCAATATATCCATAAACTTAATATACTTATGTTTATAACAATATTTTATAAAATCAACACTTGAATCTCCATTATAAATGGTATCATCAAAGTCATACATATTTATTTTCATATAACATCACGTCATAATCATAACAAAAAAAACACTAAATTAATAGTGTTTACAATCTATTCATATACCATCAACGCAATTGTTTCTAATCCATTCTTTAATATTAGTCATATCATTTGTTTCATAATAATTAATTAATAATACAAGATATTCACCAATTTTTTCTACTGGCACTGCTATAATTCCCTGTCCACATCTTATCATTTCTTTATTAGCAACTAAATTTGTCACTCTTTTATTTCCATCTAAAAACATTTGACTTCTTTGAATCCAACAAAATAAACTAATACATCTATCCAATTCATTTGAAATTGACATTATATCCTTTAATTCACTTTCATAATTACATTCAATTGGTAATTTAGTTCTCCAAGAAGTTCCAGTTACTCCAACACCTTTATCTCTAAAATCTCCAAGTGGAAAAATATTTTGACCTTTACATACCTGAAAATGTATTTTTTTAATATAATCAATTGTTAATTCTTCATCAATTGTATTTAAAACATATTCCCAAGCATCTTTTAATCCCTTAAGTTTTAACATATCATCAATAGATATATTACCTGTATTAACATTATTCATAAAAGAATAAGTATCAGCAAAAGTAACTGCAATTCCTTCTAAATTAGCACTTTTATAAATATTATCGATTAATTTTCTTTTAGCAAAAAAAATATTATCTTCTTTAGTCATATTAAATTTATTTTCCACAATAATCACCCTTGTTTCTTAAACATTATAAACTATATTATATATATTATCTAGTTAATGAATAATTAAATATTTGTTTATTTCAAAAAAATTACTAACAATTTATATTTATTTATCCAATAACCAATCTAAAGCATTTTTAACTATTATGCCTTCTTCATTAGAAACTGGAATCTTATCCATAGTTAAAATCATTTTACTATAGTTATCATTTATTCTTCTTAAAGAATTTAATTCTCTTTCATAAATGAAATTATCATCAAATTTTAATGTATCACAAACCTGAATATACATTTTACCTTCATTATTAATAGCTACAAAATCAACTTCATATTCATCAATTTTACCAACATAAACCTCGTAACCACGTCTTATAAGTTCTAAATAAACAACATTTTCTAAAATATGTCCATAGTCACCAATTTTTCTACCTAAAATAAAATATCTTAAGCCTAAATCAGAGACATAATATTTTTCACAAGTTTTCAAATATTGTTTTCCTTTTATATCATATCTATTAGCTCTATAAAAGAAAAATGATTCGATTAGTCCGATAGTGTTTACAAAGTCGGG
>DJSP01000088.1 GCA_002438065.1 Caryophanales bacterium UBA6331
TGGGCTGTGAATAGTAACAACTTTTTTCATAAGAGTTTCTATATTCACCTGATTTTATATCATTTATCCACGTTTGATTGTTAACGTACCACTCAATAGTTTCTTTAATTCCTTCATCAAATGTATATGTTCTATTCCATCCTAGTTCTTTTTCCACTTTGCTTGAATCAATAGCGTATCTTAAATCATGTCCTGGTCTATCATTAACAAAAGTAATTAAATCCTCAGATTTATCTAACTGATTTAAAATTATTTTAACAAGTTCCAAATTTGTTCTTTCAGAATGTCCACCCAAATTATATACTTCTCCAATTTTACCATGTCTAATAATTAAATCTACACCAACATTATGGTCATGAACATGAATCCAATCTCTTACATTTTCTCCAGTTCCATATACTGGAATATTTTCATCATTTAAAGCCTTTGAAATTACAACAGGAATTAATTTTTCTGGAAATTGATATGGGCCATAATTATTAGAACATCTTGAAATAGTAATTGGTAAGCCAAAAGTTCTATAATATGCCATAACTAATAAATCTGCTCCAGCTTTACTTGATGAATAAGGACTCGAAGTATGAATTGGAGTATTTTCCGTAAACTTAAGATCAGGCCTATCTAAAGGTAAATCTCCATAAACCTCATCAGTAGAAACTTGATGATATCTAATATTACCATATTTTCTAGCAGCATCCATTAAAACCTGTGTACCAGCTATATTAGTTTGAATAAATATACCAGGATTTTTAATAGAATTATCAACATGACTTTCTGCTGCAAAATTAATTATTACATCAAAATTTTCTTCATTAAAAAACTTATCAATAAATTCTCTATCTGTAATATCTCCCTTAACAAATTTAAAATTATCTTTTTTACTTAATTCTTTTATATTATTATAATTTCCTGCATATGATAGAGCATCTAAACATACAAACATATCGTCAGGATACATAGTAGTTTCATAATGTAAAAAATTACTACCAATAAATCCTGCTCCACCTGTAACTAATATTTTCATTTAATTATCTTACCTTTCCTTTCTTCAAAGAATTTTTTAATTCCAAATTATATCTATCAATCGCATTATGCCAATCTGGAAGTAAATCAAATCCATTATCTATTAAATTTTGCTTACTTAAACATGAATTTTTAGGTCTATATGCTTTACCCATTCCATATTCATCAGTTGTAACATAATTAACCTTTACATTTAAATTATTAGATTTAAAAATATAATCAGCAAATTCAGCCCATGATACATATCCTTCATTGTTCGCATGATATATACCATAATTATCAGTTTGTGACATATCAACTAGTAACTTAGCTAAATCAACAGTATAAGTAGGACTTCCAATTTGATCACAAACAACATTTAACTCAGAATGGTTTTCTGCAAGTTTAAGCATAGTCTTAACAAAATTTTTACCATTTATTCCAAAAACCCATGAAGTTCTTACAATAAAACTTTTCTCATAATTTAAAGCAATTTTTTCACTAACAGCTTTAGAAATACCATACACATTTTTAGGGTTTACTTCATCTGTAGTTTCATATAATCCATCTTTTCTACCATCAAAAACATAATCAGTAGAAATATAAATTAATTTAGCATCAACATCTCTTGCAGCATCTACTATGTTTTTAGTGCCTTCTACATTAACTTTAAAACACGTTTCTTTATCTTCTTCAGCCTTATCAACATTTGTATAAGCCGCGCAATGAAAAATAACTTCTGGAGCATATTCATCTATTATCTTTTTAACTAATCTTCTATCCGTAATATCTAAATCATTACTTGTTAAAGTCAATATATCATAAATACCTCTTTTATTAAGTTCACGAACAACATCATATCCAAGCTGTCCACTTACACCAGTCACAAGATATCTTTTTTTAGTATAAAAGTTAGGCTCATTATCTTTTAAAGGCAATCTATTTTTATCTTTTTCAGAAAGCAAAGGTTCTTTTATTCCATATTTTTCAAAGTTCCAATCAATTCCAATCTGAGAATCACACCATAATATTCCATTTTCATGACTTGGTTTATAATCATTATCAACCAAGTATTGAAATAAAGAATTATCTTTAAGACTCACAAAACCATGAGCAAATCCTCTAGGAATCAATAATTGTCTACCGTTTTCCGGTGTAAGAAGGACACTTGTCCACTTCATATAAGTTGGAGAATCTTTTCTTAAATCAACAACAACATCCAAAACAGCTCCAGATAAACATTCTACAATTTTAGATTGACAATATGGATCATTTTGAAAATGTAATCCTCTTACTATCCCTTTACCACTTTTACTTCTAGCTCCTTGAACTATTCCTTTTATTGAATATAATCCATTATTTATATAATCTTTTTCCGCAAAAAAAGGTGAGTAATATCCTCTATCATCCCCATATTTATCTGGTTCTAAAATATAACAATCCTTTAAATTAGTTTTAGTCTTTTTCATTAACGTCTCATCATCTTCTTCTTTGTTTCATTTTGAACTATATTATTCAAAAATTCTCCATAAGAGTTTTTCTTAAGTGATTCTGCTCTATCCATTAATTGTTCTAAAGTTATCCATCCATTATCGTAAGCAATTTGTTCTAAACAAGCTATTATTTTTCCACGATTTTGTTCAGCAGCTTTAACAGTAGATATCGCATCATATAAACTATCAAATGTTCCAGTATCAAACCAATTAAATCCACCGCCAAGTATTTCTGCCTTAAGTTTTCCTTCTTGTAAATACATATCATTTAATGATGTTATTTCAAGTTCCCCTCTTTTTGATGGTTTAACTTCTTTTGCTTTTTCACAAACTCCTTTAGGATAAAAGTATAAACCAGTTATTGCATAATTAGATTTAGGAAATTCAGGTTTTTCTTCTACACTTTTAATATAGAACTCATTATCAACCTTTTCAACCTCCATGATTCCAAACCTTTGGGGATCAGGAACTTCAATACCAAAATTTGTAGCATACCCCAAATCAGCATTTTTTACCGCTAAATTTAGCATTTTAACAAATCCATTCCCATAAAATAAATTATCTCCTAAAATAAGTGTACTTGGTTTATCATTAATGAATTTCTCTCCTAAAATAAATGCCTGTGCAAGTCCATCAGGAGAAGGTTGAACTATGTATTCAAAATTTACACCAAATTGAGAACCATCTTTAAGTAAACTTTTAAATGAATTTTGATCCTTTTCTGTAGTTATAATTAAAATGTCTCTTATACCAGCAAGCATTAAGACTGATATAGGGTAATAAATCATTGGTTTATCATATATTGGTAATAATTGTTTACTAACCCCTTCCGTTATTGGATAAAGTCTTGTTCCACTTCCTCCAGCTAAAATAATTCCTTTCATTTTTACCTCCTTAAATTTACTATCATTTATAAATTCTTTTTCAAAATTTTTTAGCATTATATCTCTTTTCTTATAATAAGAAATATATTCATATATTTTAGATATTGAAAGATTTGTAATATTTTTCTTATATTGACTAATTATATCTTTGTATGTTACATCATCTATTTGACTTTTATTTTTTATTATTTCTAATAATAATCTTTCTTTATTATAAATTTTAATTTTATAGCCTTTATATTCAATATTGCTTAAACCTACATCATATAACTCATCAGGCATAAAATACTGCTTTATCAAATTATTTTTTATAACTCTTGCTTTTGATTTAGTAGCAATATCATATTTTTTTAAAAATATATTTTTAAATCCATAAATAGCTAGTGCCGTTTTCATAGTAAATATAAAATTGTTATACTTTTTTAAAACATAGTCTAAATTATCATAATTCTTATCAGTAGAATACAAATATTTATCTATTTTAAATAATTTTTCTTCATTTACTAAATTTTTTATTTCAATATCACTAGGATATTTTTCTTTTAATTCATCATTATTCAATATCAACAATCATCACCTAAATATATTGTAAAATAATAAGTCGGTAAATGTCAAATATTTTACCGACTTATTTTAATAAAACTATCTTATTACTTATTTTAAGTAAAAAAAATAAAAATTTATTAGCTTTAACAATATTTTTATAATAATATTCTTGGCTATTTTTTAATATTTTTAATTTCTTTTTTTTGTTAATATTTTTATCTATTGTCTTAGAGTGATTATGAATTATCTCAATATTTTTGTTAACATATACCTTATATCCTAATTTTTTTAATTTATAAAAAATAGTATTTTCTTCATAATACAAAAATAAATTTTCATCAAAATAATTAATTTTTTCTAATGCATCTAATTTAATTAGAAAAAAACATCCAGAAATTACTTCTACCTCGTTTAACCCATTTTCAAAATCGTTATAATTATATAGCAATTTTTTTCTTTCTAATTTTTTGTTGAACTTTGGAATATTTAATATTAAAGCATCTAAAATAGAAGGCAAACGCCAACCACAAACTAAATCTTTATTCTGATTTATAACAGGCGCAATAGCGCACATTTTATCATCATTATTCAAATTTTGAATTAATTTTATTAAATCATCTTCTTTATTTATTATAATATCTGAATTAGATATAAAAACATTTGCATTTGTATATTTTCCTTTGATAGATTTACATCCAATATTTATTGCACAACCATATCCGTTATTTTCCTTAGAAAACAATATGGTTAATTTTGAAATTTTTATTTTTTTTAACTTATCTTGAATATCTTTTTTAGAATTATTATCTACGACTACTATTTCATCAATAATATCGTAATTTTCAATATTTTTTAATAATTTAAATGTATTTTCATAATCATTATAATTAACAATTAAAAATACATTGATATTTTTACTATAATTATCCATACAACTATTTTTCTTTCTTTTCTAA
>DJSP01000037.1:0-17054 GCA_002438065.1 Caryophanales bacterium UBA6331
ATAAAACTTTTCACACTATCTCTTAAACATATTCTTAAACATAGAATTATTCCATCAATACTGCTAATAGTATAATTCTATATTAATAATACTATTTTATTTCAAAAAAATCAATGCATTTTATAAAAAATAAAAACAAATTTATTTTTATTTTAAGAGATAAATATAAATTTGTTAAAAATTCTTAATATTCAATTAGCTTTTAATTGTGATTCCGCAAATAATATTAATTAAAATCCCAATAATAAATACAATCATTAGATTTAATAAATTCAATAGGTTTAATTTAAAAGAAAACAAATAATTTACCAAAAAACTAAAAATAATATTTAGAAAAAGTGATACGACGAACGTTAAAATAAATAACAACAATAATAATAAAATAATACGACTTTTTACTTGGATTTTATTATATCCAACATACCTTGTTATTTTAATATTCTTCTTTAAATCAAAAATTGAGTTTTTTATAATAATTATGTAAACAACTAAAAATATTATTGATATAAGCCAAATAGTTAATTTTAATGCTGTTAACACATCACTTATATTAGATAATTTCATACCTTCACCATGGTAATAAAAAGTATCAATTATAAATTTAGAATTTAAATTATTATCAATACTAGAAAGTTCATTTTTTATAGATATAGCCTCATCATACGAATTAAAATTTATCGTATAAGTATATAAGTTATTATTTTGACTTAATTGATTAAATTTATCATTTGATATAACAATTTCTGGCCATTCTGTCCATTTTGAAGGATAGAAATCAGATATTAAAAATTCAATGGATTTATCTAAAAATTTAAATCCAATTTTTTTATTCTTATACTGTTGAAAGTTATAATATTCTTTTCCATCCTCATAAAAAGGCACTCTCAATATAATTGATATCTCATTGTTTTTTAAATTCATATCTCTTTGATCTTGACTTCGAACTAATATATTATTATCAAAATCACTTATAAGTAATTCATTCCAAGTTATTTTATTTTCTCCATTGTGTTCTGAAGCAAATGAATCAATGATGTTACCATTAGAATCTTGAATTATATAACTTCCATCAACTATTAGATCATATGATTTATCTGGAGTAAAAACAAGAGCTTTTTCGATTTTTGTAACACTTGATTTTTTTATAAGGAAATCATAGTAATCAGTATTACTAGAAACTATTAATATCGAATGATCCGCAATAATATTATTTTCTACATTTTGAAAATAATTAATGAAATTACTTAATATAAATATTAAGGATAATAGTACAGATAAAATAACAATATAAGCTTTTGTGGTTTTTTTTCTAAAAAAACTTTTGATAAACATTAATCATCACCTTCCAACATAGAAATTATATTTTTCCTTCGACATTTAAAAAAATAATTTAAAACTACCACTACACTTATAAAAATAACAATAAAAACAGATATCAAAAAGGTACTTAATTTTAGAATTATTTCAAAGCCAGAATAAATTAAACCTTTCAAAAAGTAAAACTTTAAAAAATAAAAAATTATAAAAAATACTAATAAACCAACTAGATATGAGAATATGCTAGTATTAACAGTATCTAATAAATACAAAAATACAATATTATTATTGGAATAACCCATTGTTTTTAATAAACCAATACTTTTTGTATCATTAATAAATTTCTTTTTATTATAGTTTATAATTATGACAACAATTGAAAATATTACAACTGAAACAACAATATTGCAAGCAAATATAATTTTATTTATAATATCATAATCTATCTGGCTACGTATATTAACCCTTGTAAAGCCTATTTTATGCAAATTATCTAAAACATTATCAACATATTTCACATCATCAACTAATACCATAAATCCATAAGATGTATTTTCACTTTTAATCGTAGTAATATTTTTTATTTCCTTCATATCCTTTTCAGAAATATAACATGTATTGCTAGGATTAATAACTTTCTTTGCATCATAAATGCCTATTATTTTAAATGATTTTGTATATTTATCCTTTTCTATCATTCTTTTTCCATCAAATATATAAGAAAAATAATATGCTTCAAATGAACTATTAAGCAACTTATAACCTGATAAAATTTTACTTTCACTTACCAATAAATTATATGCTTCACTTGAAGGCAAAAAATCTATTGGACAAATTGCTACACCAGTGTCACTTGCATTAAACTTTTCTCCAATAATGACATTTGGTAAAGTATTTTGATTAGCATAAACAAAATCTACATACCCGTCTAAATCTTCTGTTTTAAATGAACTTTCTACTGAAACAGTATCATAATTTGCACTATGAACGTCAACTACATGTTCTATATTAACTAATTCACTATATCCTAAATCTTTACTACTATTCTTAGGTGATACACTTAAAGTTCTAAATCCTATATTTTTAACTATAAAATTGTCTATATAATTAACTAAAGATTTTTCAAAAGTAATAAGTGAAAGTAAAATAACTGTAAATATAGACAAAATCAATACATAAAAAATATTTTTTTTATTTCGAATAAATTTAATAAAAGATAATTTAATAAAATCAATCAACATTTTGCTCATCAACTCCTGCCAATTGTCCATTATCTAATAAAAGTATTTTATCAGCATATTTTTTAACTTCATTGCTATGGCTGACAACAATTACACACTTACCTTTTTTAGCCATTTTTTTTAAATATAAAAATATTTCTTTCTCTTTGGATTTATCCAAATTTCCTGTCGGCTCATCTGCTAATATTATAGAAGGATTATTTGCTAAAGCTCTAGCTAATGATACACGTTGTTGTTCACCTCCAGATAGTTCATTTGGAAAATGATTTATTCTATTTTCTAACCCCATTTCTTTCAATAAAGACACTGCAACATCATATCTGCATTTTTTAGAAATATCTTTGTTAATAATCATCGGGAGCATCACGTTTTCATAAGCTTTCAAATTAGGATCTAATTGAAAATTTTGAAAAACAAAGCCAATATTTTTCATTCTCAAATTTGATAACTCATTATCATTTAAATTATTTATGCTCTTACCATAAAAAGTATAATCTCCACCTTCAAAAGAATCAATCAAACCCAATATATTTATTAATGTTGACTTGCCACTACCACTATGTCCCATTATTGCATAAAAAACACCACTTTTAAATGTTGCATTCAAATTCGATAATATTTTTATTTGTTCATTATTTTTTTGATAACTTTTACAAACATTTTCTAAAATTATGAGTACATTTTTTTCTTTACTTACCATAAATAATAACACCTCTCTCTTAATATAAATATAATTTAGCAATTCTAGATAATCAATTATATGATACTATTATATCAAAAAAAATAAAAAAAAGCATTAAAATTACCAGAATTTATTGACATACAATATGAAATTGCAATTAAAAATTATTATGAAAAAAAAGATGCAATTGGCATCTTACTATAAGAATCTAAATCAATCGCTAGTACAGGATTGGTTTTTTTGTTTTCTTTGGATGTGAATTAGTTGTATAATAACATCTTCAAAAAAGATAATTATCAACTATATCAATATCAGGATAGCCTCCTTCTAAATAGTCACAAAGTAATTTTTGAAGTTCTATTACTTTCCTATATAGAAAAGGTGGTAAAGAAATACTTTCACTAACATACATAGTTTCAAGTATCTCTTTAAGTACAAAAGCACCTTCATTAACTTTAAAATCTTTATGAAATTTCACGAAACATCACCTCGTTAGTGATATTAACTCTTAATATAAGATATATCAAGTTAATTTTAATTAAATATCGTTTATATCATAGAACAAACGACCATAATGTAATATAATGTTTAATGTAATATAATACATATATTAAAAAAAGAAAGGATGATATTATGGAAATCAAAGTATTAAATCAAAATATAAATGATAATGATGACACCTTTTATGCTATATATAGTAGAAAATCAAAATTTACAGGTAAAGGCGAAAGTATAGAAAACCAAATAGAATTATGCAAAAATCAATTAATAAATAAATATAATATTGATGAAAATAATATTAAAGTATATCAAGATGAAGGTTTTACTGGATATAATACAAACAGACCACAATTTCAAGAAATGATGAAAGATATACGAAATAAAAAAATTAAATGTGTTATTGTTTATAGATTAGATAGAATTAGTCGTAATGTTGCAGACTTTTGCAATCTTAAGAATGAATTTTTAAAATATAATGTTGATTTTATATCAGTAACTGAAAACTTTGATACCTCTACTCCAATGGGATCTGCAATGCTTATGATATCATCTGTATTTGCTCAGCTTGAAAGAGATACAATAGCAGAAAGAATAAGAGATAATATGTATGAACTTGCTAAAACAGGAAGATGGCTTGGTGGTAATACACCTCTTGGATATAAATCACAAAAGATTGAAAGTCTATCAATTGATGGTAAAAAAAGAAGTTTATATAAACTTGAAGTAATACCTGAAGAAGCAGAAATAATTAAACTTATATGGAATAAAATGAGTGAATTAAAAGGATTAGGAAAATTAGAAACATACCTTTTACAACAGGGAATCAAAACAAGAAATGGAAATAATTTTACAAGATTTTCATTAATAACAATTTTTAAAAACCCTGTATATGCAATAGCTGATGAGAAGATTAAACAGTTCTTTGAAAAAATGAATGTTACAATATATGAAAATGAAGAAATAAAATGCGATGGTAAACATGGATTGATTGCTTACAATAAACGAGAAGAAATGATTGGAAAAACAAAGTCTTATAAAGATATTTCCGAATGGATTGTAGCTGTTGGAAAACATCAAGGAATTATCTCAAGTGAGCAATTTATTCAAGTATGGAATTTAATAGAAAATAACAAAGATAAACGATGCAGAACACCACGACAAAACACTTCGATATTATCTGGTATTATTAGATGTAAACACTGTGGAAGTTATATGCGACCAAGACTACGAAATTCAATAGCACCTAATGGGGAAAGAAACTTTACTTATCTTTGTGAACTAAAAGATAAAAGTCGAAAACAATTATGTAAATGTAAAAATATAAATGGTATAGAAACCGACAAATTAGTTATACAAAAAATTAAAGAATTAACATTACCAACAAGTGATTTTATGAAAAGATTAAAATTAATTGCTGATGGTAAAGAAAAAGAAACTACAAAAAAGCAAAATGAATTGCAAACATTAACTGCTACTCTAACTAGAAACAAAATGAAAATTGAATCATTGATTGATAGAATGGCAATTATTGACGTTGATTTAATTAATGATGTAGCATTGCAAGTGAAAGATTTAAAATCCAAAAATATTGAAATGGAAAAAAGAATTGCAGAATTAACAAAAGAAGTAAGTCAAGAAACTGATCAAAGAGAAATTGCTTCACTTGCATTAGATATGATAGATAAATATATGAGTTCGTTTGATACATTAGATATTGTTGATAAACGAATTATGATTAAATTATTAGTAAGTTCTGTTGAATCAGATGGAGATAATGTCTATATAAATTATATAGGCAGTTCTAATACAGCAATGTGTCCACGAGGTGATGGTAGCAGAGGTTACTCATTCAGCGTTCTATACTCCCTTCTATGTTGCAATAAAAAATAACTATTTTAAAGATAATAATATTGATATTGATTTAATATTAACAAGTGGTGCCAATAATGTTATAGCTGCTGTCTTATCAAAAGATGTTGATATCGGTTTATGTGGGCCTGAAGCAACAATTTATGTTTATAACGAAGGTGAAAAAGATTACGTTAAAACTTTTGCTGGCTTAACTAAAAGAGATGGTCAGTTTATTGTATCAAGAACAAAAATAGATAATTTTAAATTAGAAGATTTAATTGGAAAAGAAGTGTTAGGTGGTCGTCCTGGTGGAATGCCTATAATCAATTTCTATAACGCTTTAAAAAATGGAAATATTGAAGGTGTTAACACTAACGATACTGTTGATTTTGCTAACCTAACTAGTGCATTTTTATCAGGAACTGGTGACTTTGTTAATCTATTTGAACCTAACGCTACTAAAATAGAAAAAATGAATAAAGGTTATGTTGTTGCATCAGTTGGTATGTATGCTGGTGAGGTACCATATACTGCTTTTAATGCTAGAACAAGCTACATTGAAAACAATAAAGAATTAATAAATAATTTTAAAGATGCTATTAACAAAGGTTTAGAATTTACTAAAAATAATGATTCTAAAGATATAGCTAAAATAATTATTGATTTATTTCCAGATACATCAATTGAAGATTTAACAACTATAATAGAAAGATATAAAAATGCTGATTCATGGTTAGATAATACATTTATAAGTGAAGAAATGTTTAAAAATTTAGAAGATATGATGATTGATTCTAAACTATTAAAAGAATATGTTCCCTATAAAGATTTAATTATAAATGAATAAATTATTAGAACTTAAAAATATTTCTAAAACTTTTAATACTTTAAACGGAGAAATACATGCTATTAAAGATATTTCTTTTGATGTTTATAAAGGAGAATTTATAGGAATAGTAGGATCTAGTGGTTGTGGTAAATCTACACTTCTAAATATAATTGATGAATTAGATGAAAATTATAATGGAACTATAATTAAAGATAATCTTAAAATGTCTTATATGCTTCAATCTGATGCTTTACTTCCCTGGTTAAGTGTTTTAGATAATGCTTGTTTAGGTTTAAAATTAGAAAAAAATTTAACTAATGAAAACATTATATATGTAAAAGAATTAATAAAAAAATTTGGTTTAGAATCTTTTATGAATCAAAAACCAAATAATTTATCTGGAGGTATGAAGCAACGAGTTGGATGAATATAGTATAGACACAGGTAGTAATTAAGAAAAGTTGCTTATAGCCCATAAAATAAGGGAAAAATCAATATTTAATCTTTTTGATTTTTCTAAAAAACAGAATTTTAAATTAAAAATTTTATTCAAAATTTAAGTTGATTTTAAAAGTATAAACAAAGAAAAGAGGTATAATATGTTGTTAGATAATAATACTAAAAAAGTTTTTGATTTAATAGATATGTATGATAATTTATGTAATGTTGATAAAGTTAGGTTAGCAATTTATTTATTAGAAAATAAAAACTTCTACATTAATTTTAATATTAAAGATATAATTATATTATTAAAAGAAGTATTAAATAAACTAGATCCTAGTTATAGTAAAAATATAGTTAATTTTGCGAAATATAATCATTTATTATTTTTTTCAGTCAAGTATTTAGAACTAACTGAAAAAGAAAAGAAAAATTTTACAATAGAAATGCTATTTAATCTTTTTGAAACTGATTTTAAAGATAAAATTATTAATAAAGAAATTAATAAACATTTAAATGTATATGATTATTGTTATGCTATATTAAATAATTAAAATTAAACCCTAGTAGCTTTAATAGTTACTAGGGTATTTTTTATCTACTTCTACCTTTGATTTCTGCTGCATTTTGCTCTTGTAATATTGCTCTATAATCAAAAATATTTGTAATCATTGAAATCGGAATAGGATTTCTTTGAGGCGATGACTTCATATGTCTTACATAAATATCATCAGTCATTCCATATCCTCCATCCCTTGCAGGAATAAAATAATTTTTATAAGCAGGACATTCAATAATTATAAATCCGTATTCATTACAAGGCATAGCACCACCTAAATACCAATCTATTCCTTGATTATTTTGCCCTTCAATATAATCTGTTCTTCTATTATCAAAAATATAACCTTTTTGCTTATACAGTTCTAAAACATTTTCAGGAACGCATCTATAGCAATAATCTGGTTTACACTGATAATTTCCAATTTCTTTAATCACATGATCTCTAACACCTGCTTTTAACTTTTCTTGTAATGTTAATTCTTCACCAAGCAATTGCTTTTCTTGTATTTTTCTTCTTTCATTATCAGTAGATAATGGCATATTAAAAACATTATATAGTTCCATTTGTACCTCCAATTTAAAATAATTTTTATAAACCTCTTCCTATTTCCTTAATTCCAGATTGTACACCTATCATTTTCTTTTGTTGTTCCTCCAATATTTGTATGATAGAATCTATAACATCATTATCTTTTTGACTCGTGGCAAGAGATTTTAAAGTATAGCCATCATTAATAACTTTACTAATCATAAAAGTAAGTGTTTCGAGCTCTTGATCATCAATATATCCATCTTTAATCATCACATGATAAGCATTTTTTATTTGATTTAGTCTTGTTTTTAATTCGTTTATTAACCCAGACAAGTCAATTTCTTTAGAACTATTTAATTGTTCTTTTGGTTTAATACTTTCATTTTTAACCTCTTGAATTTGAGGATTTAATTCTTTATATTTTTCTTGAAGTTCAGCAATAATTATATTAGATAATCTTATTTCTAATTCATTCTTACTCAGATCATTAACAACTAAAGTTGTTAATGTTTCAATATCTTTATTATTAGTAATATTTTCAATCATATACATTTCGTTATAGAATACTTCCCCAATAAAGTGTTTCTTTTGTTCTTCTGTCATGTTAATACTAGGATCATACGATTTAAGAACTCTTATCATTTCATTATAATAATATTTAAAGTCTTTATGCTGTCCTTCACTAGCTTTATTATCAACGGCCTGATTTGCAAAACTTTGACTATTTGGATTTACATTTAAATTTTGACTATTATGGCTTGCTTCTTTTTTATCTTGCAAACTTTTTAAATTAGATTGCCAAAAATTATAGCTAACCTCATCTTTAAAAACTTTAGATTCATTCATTTTGATCTTATAATATGATATTTTTTGCTCATCAGTTAATTTATCCCATTCTTCTGGAGAAATTGATAGTTCATTTTCTTTTACTATTTTTTCTATTTCATTTTGATAATATATAGCAGACTTTTGATCACCATTTTGTTTGGCTATTTGTTTCTTTTTTTCTAATTCATTTAATTCCCGAGCTTTTGGGTGTTGAAATAGTTCATTTTCTCCTAATTGTATAATGTCTTCTTTTTGATATTTTTTTAATTTAAAATCAATAATAACTTTTGAAATTCCATTGTGTTGAAGTTCTGACAAATCTTGGCTAACTTTTATATCTTCAATATCTAATCCTTTTTCCCTAAATTTTAATTTTAAATAAGCAATTCCGTAATCTTTTTTAGCACCAACAAGAATAGAAAATTTACTATTAAATATATCTTTACCCGACATATTTTCTTCGTAATGACCATTTGAAGAAAGTATTGCATTAACTAATTTATTAATACCAAAACTATTTTCTTCACTATTCACGCCAAATTTTTCCATAGTTTTTTTAATATAATCCTCTTGTGATTTTGTAATATTGCCAAACTGCCTTACATCAGATTGATATGATTCTTTTGCTTCTTTAAATAATAAAACAGATGCTTTCACTTTCAATATTGTATCTTCGTCTAAAACTTGTTTATTTGTTCGTTTGTCAAAAACAATTCCATTCTCTATTTTATAATTAGAGCAATAGTTTAAAATTTCTTCATATGTTAGCATATAAACCTCCTATTCAATAAAAATTATATCATATTTCTAACTAATTTTTATCTTTTTCATTAGAATTTACAGTTAAATAATTACTAATATTTCCTTTATCATCTTTAATCCAAATATAATACTTTTTATATCTGTAAATTGATATTGAAGCAATATTATTTTCTATTTTATTCCAACATAAATTTTTAGAATCAGGTTTTGATTTAGTTGATTTTACACAATATTCTATTGGATCACCAGATGTTGTGATATATAATTTACCATCACGAATTTCAACAGTTTCTATTTTTGCACTCATATCATCTCCAACTTTTACATAATATGAATTGCTTTCCTTATTATTTGGCAATATGTTATAGGCAACAACAAAAGCGAATACGCATAAAACAAATATACCAGAAACTATTATAAATGTAGTTGAATTATTATTTTTCATTATTTTTTACCTCCGTATAATCTTTAAATAATTTTACATATAATGGTTTAACTAATTCCCCTATGACAAATACAGCAAAGCATATACCTAGTGTAATTAAAACATTATTTATTCCTATATTATCTACTATAAAGAATTTTGATAATCCTGTAGTTAAGACAATAATTTGAATTACTACTATTACTGCTAATCCAATAGATAATCTCTTATTATCAAAAATATTTTTATTTAGAACTGATTTTTTAAGATTTCTACATGTTAGAGAATATAGCAATTCATTTGCTATTAAAAATATAAACATTAGAGAACCAGCAGTATTTACATCATAATTTTTTGAATAATATATAAATAGTACTAGCATTACAGCAGATCTAACAATAGCACTTATTACAATTTTTGCCGTTAAAAAAGGAGTAAAGAAACTTGAATTAAATCTATTAGATGGCATATTTTCCATTACATCTTTTTCACTTTTTTCAAAAGCAAGCATTATTGCTGGAATTGAATCCGTAACTAAATTCAACCATAATAATTGAAGTGTTGTAAACATTTCCATATTCATAATCATAGAAGCAAAAACAAGTATAACTTCAACAATGTTTCCCGCAAGCAAATATAAAATTACTTTTTTAATATTTGTGGTTATTCTTCTACCTTCTTCAACACCATCTACAATTGTAGAAAAACTATCATCAACTAAAATACAGTCAGCAACTTTTTTTACAACTTCAGTACCAGTAATTCCCATACCTATACCAATATCAGCTCTTTGAATTGCTGGAGCATCATTTACTCCATCTCCTGTCATAGCAACTACATAACCAAGTGATTGTAACGCTTCAACAATTCTTAATTTTGTACTAGGTGTAATTCTAGCATAAACTTGATATTTTTTTACAGCATCAAGAAGCTCATCATCTGTCATTTTATCGACGAATTTACCTTCAATTGCTTTATCATCAGTATCAATTATATTAACATCTTTAGCTATTGCAATGGCAGTATTAATACTATCACCAGTTATCATAATAGGTTTTAATCCTGCTTTATGACAAATACTAATTGCACTTGGAACACTTTCTCTTGGAGGATCCATCATTCCAATTAGTCCAATGAATATCATATCATGTTCTGGATCATCAGTATTTTGATTTTTAAATGCAAAAGCAAGTAATCTTAATGATTTCCTAGATTGTTGTTTTTCAATATCAAATATTTTTTGTCTATATTCTGGACTCATCATATATATTTTTCCATTTACAATATATTGATTACAATTATTTATAACTGAATCTAAACTTCCCTTTGTAAAAGAATATATTTTTTCATCCATATTATTTATTGTTGTCATCATTTTTCTATCAGAATCAAACGGATACTCTTTTATTCTTGTTTTATTATTTAAAGGAAAGTTAATGCTTTCTAAATATTTATAAATTGAAACTTCAGTTTCATCACCTATATAGATATCATTATTTTTAACAACATTTTGGCATAGTGATGCACACCATTTTAACAAATCACTATTAGGAATATTATCATTATCGCTATATAAGTTTTCATTAACATATATAGATTTTACCAGCATTTTGTTTTGTGTTATTGTTCCTGTTTTATCCGAACAAATTATATCAGTCGAACCAAGAGTTTCAACGGAAGCAATTTTTCTTATAATAACATTTCTCTTTGCCATAGCACTCATTCCAAGTGATAATATAATAGTTATTATAGAACTCATTCCTTCAGGTATTGCAGCAACAGCAAGAGATATTGATAGCATTAAAATATCAAAAAAATCGTTTTTCATAAGAAGTCCTAAGCCCATCATAACGATGATAATTGCAAGAATTATATATGTTAATACTTTACTTATTTGATTTACTTTTCTTTGAAGTGGTGTTATATCTGCTTTTTTATCAATTAAACTTGTTGCAATTTTACCTAGTTCTGTATTCATACCTGTTGCACATACAAGAACAAAAGCATGACCATTAGTAACGTTGCAACCAGCATAAACCATATTTTTTCTTTCATATAGTTCTTTTTCATCGGTTATATTTTCACTATTTTTCTTTATTGATTTAGATTCGCCAGTTAAGGTAGATTCATTTATCTCTAAACTTTCAGAAGATATGATTCTAGCATCAGCCGAAACATAATCGCCAGCTTCTAATTCTATTATATCTCCAACGACAATATTTCTAACATCAATAGATTCTTTTATACCATTTCTTATAACATAATTATTGGTTATAAACATTTTGTTTAATTCTTGAATAGCAACATCTGCTTTCTTTTCTTGAATAAAGCTCAATACTGCATTAATTATAACTATAATAATTATTATTATTGAATCAACATAAGATTCATGTTGAATATATGATATAACTGCAGAAAATATAGAAGCAAAAATAAGTAAAATAACCATAAAATCTTTAAATTGCTCCAAAAACAACGCTATATTTGATTTTTTCTTTTGTTCGGTTAGTTTATTCTCCCCATACTTTTCTAATCGTTTCTTTGCTTCTGCTTCAGTAAGACCTCGTTCACTAGATTCTAGTCTTTTGTATAGTTCATCTACAGTTTCATTATAATAATTTAATTTTTTTTCTTCTTTCATACTTTTTAACTCCTTTAAATTCTAATCTACAATATAAGACGCTACAAACAGCAATATTACAAAAAGTAATAAGGCAAAGGCAATAATTGTACCTATATTTATTAAAATATAATGTGTATTACTTTTTAATTTACATCCACAGTTTCTACAATACAAATCTGTATTTTTATTTGTACCTTCACAGTTATAACATGTTTTCATATGTATTTTCTCCTTATAATTTTTGCTTAATTATTTGTATAATTTCATAACTGCTATTCTTCATGTTTTCCTTATGAAGATAATAATCATGTATAGCTTCAGCAATGGTTTCATCAGCAATTAAATTACCATTTTTATCTTTAACACCAGCATATTTTGAAATAGTTAATGCAAAGTCTTCAATATTCAAATTCAAATTATATTTACTGTTATAATTTTCTAAAGCTTTATTGATTATTGCCAAAGAAAACTTTCCTTTATCAAAATCATTCATAACATTATTTATTTTTTCTTCATTTTCTTCAGTTACAAATATAATATTATTTAAATTATTTTGTCTTAAAAATATTGTGAAAGAAATATAATGTCCAAGTTCATGAGCAATAGTGCTTTCCCAAGTTGCATCATTAACATACCAGTCACTTCCAACAACGCTTGATATTGGTGCATTCATAATATCTTCATTTAAAAAATAATAACTATTTAAAAGTATTTGAGTTTTATTTACTTTATTATATTTCGTAATATCTTCATTGGCATTAACAAATTGAAACATAGGTTGAAAACGAGCAATATATTCTTTATTAGTTGAAGCATTTGTAATAGATATGTTGGTCAAGGCACCAGATATGTTAGGAAATAGATTATACATTTCTTCAATTACACTAGTTATTTTTTTTGAAATATTATCTGATGCATCACAAAAACTTACTATAGGAATAGAATTTTTATTTTGTATTTCATATTCATATTGTGATGTTTCAATTTCATGACTACATTTCCAACTTTGATTATCTAAATCTTCAATTATCAGGTTTAATGCCTCATCATAGTTGTTGACTATTTTATTACTATAAGTGTTATTAGTATTTAATATCGAAACATTATAACCATAAATATAACTATTTGCTTTTCTTTTCAAGTAAAAAAATGGTTTATATAAATCATTTCCTCTTATGATACTAATTATAAAGAAACTAATAAAAGCAAGTGATGCAACACTAATCATAACAGAAAAATTATCTTCTTTTTTTACAGCTGCTCCGTTAAGAATGTTCTCAACATTTTCTTTATTTCTAATAAAAGAATATCCTTTTGCAGTCCAATGACCACATTTATAGCAAAAGTTATCATCTTTTTCTATTTCATCAGCATCACAATATTGATTTAAACAATTCATAATTTATCACCACTAAATATTCCACTACTTTAGGTAAAGTATAACATATTTTTCTAAAAAAAGTGTACTATATCGTAAATTTTTTTAAAAAATTTAATGAGAAAATTATATTGGTGGGATTTATATAATTTTAAGAGGTAAGGTAAATGGATAAGGAAAATTTATATTATTTGGTTTCTCAAAATATAAAAAAACAACGAAAAATAAAGGGGTGGACACAAGTAAAACTTGCTATGAAAAGTAACATTAGTGTAGATTACTTAAAAAAAATCGAAACCAAAAGTGGTTGTGATAAGCAGTTTTCATTAGATACCGTTCAAAAAATAGCTAAAGCTTTAGAGATTGATGTCAAAGATCTATTCAATAAATTAGATTAAACATAGAAAAAAGTATGTTTCAATTAAGTTTGAAGCATACTTTAATTTTTTACTTATATTTTTCACCCAATGAAACGTAACAGCGATTTTCTAGCGAGAATCACTTCAAAAAATCAATTGAATAAGTTATGAACATAGATAAGTTTTATTATTATATTTCATTTAATCTTTTAACGTACCAATAGACACAACATATATTCCATCTTCTCTTTTATATGAGTATTCATCACCTGTTAAAATTATTAAAAATGAAGGTTTTCCATATTTATCTGTATTTATGTTTTCTTTAAATTTATTTAAATTTTCTGCTGCAGTTGGTATTTCTCCAGCACCAAGTTTTATTTCAATAGCTCCCCACTTACCATTATCAAATGTTAAAATACAATCAACTTCAAAATTATTTTTATCTCTATAATAACTTAAATTTCCATTTAAACTTTCAGCATATATTCTTAAATCTCTTATACACATATTTTCAAAGATAAATCCTGTAAAATTTAAATCGTTTATTAAATCATTCTTTTTTAAACCTAATGATGCTATTACTAGTGATGGATCTACCAATTCTATTTTAGGAGATACACGTAATGGTGTTTTAGATCTTAAATTTAAATTAGTTGCCGGAATTTATTCAAGTTTTTGTTTTAGTATTCTATCAGCAATTCTTGACATATATTCTATCATAATCCAATCTCCTTCTTAACTACCATTTTACATTTTGGCTATACTTTTAATTTATTATTCCATTTATCATAAGTCTATTTTAAATAAAATTATAATATATTAAATATGAAATGGTTAACAATGACATACAATATTATTGATATTATAGATAATAATTTAACTGATACTAAATTAAAAAAAATAATTAATAAAAAATTGTATAGAATCATTGAACTATTAGAATTTAATATTAATTATTAAGTTAGGAGTATGAAATGAAAAGTACTAGTAATAAATTAAAAGTAGGCATTTATTTAAGATTATCTAATGAAATAGAGATAAAATAAATAAAAATGAGACAAGCGAATCAATTAAAAATCAAAGAAATATGTTAATTGATTACATAAATAAACATTCTGAATTTACAAAAATGGATAAAATATTTTATATAAAAAAATATTGAAATAAGTAACAATACTTAATATAGTTAATTTTTAAAAATCATCATTCATTAAAAAGTCAAAAATATTTAAATGTTTAATTCCTCTTTGAGAATAATCTTCACTATCTTTGGAAATGACATATTTCGGATAATTGTCATCAATATTGTCAAATGCTCTAAACTCTCTATTTCTAGTTTCTTCATTAGATAAATCATAACAAGCTTGAATATATTTGATATTTTTATCTTTTGAAGCAATAAAATCTATTTCGCCTTTAGGTGTCTTACCTATGTATACTTCATATCCCTTATTAATTAATTCATTATATATCATATTTTCAAAAGCTTGTGAATAATTAACTTCTTTACTAGTTGTTTTAATTTTTTTTACACCTAAATCAGTAGCATAAAATTTATTCAATGACTTTAAAACATTTTTTCCATTTATATCATATCTGTAAACTCTATTAACAATAAATGTCGAGCATAATGCATCTAAATATTTATACAGTGTGTCAGTAGCAACTTTATTATTATTTTTCTCTAAATAATCTAAAACATTAGTAGCAGAAAATTCTCTTGTTTCAGTTTCTAAAACATATTGTAATATTTTATTAAATGATGTAATATCAGTTATACCAAGTCTATCAACAACATCTTTTAGAAGTATTGAGTCATATACATCTCTTATATAATTTTCTCTAGATTCTTTATTATCAAACATAAATCTTTGTGGTAATGTGCCCCATTCAAAAATATCTAATAACAACTCTAAATAATTTTCTTCTTTTGTATTGGTAAACTCCACAACTTCTTTAAATGACAATGGATTAACTCTAAAACTTACATATCTTCCAGATAAATCTGTAGATAATTCTAAAAAAGTCATTTTACTATTAGATCCAGTAATAAAAATACTAAATTGATCTGTAATTCTCAAAGAGTTAATAGCCTTTTCAAATTCAACAACTTTTTGAACTTCATCTAAAAATACATAATATGTTTTTTTATCTTTTACAAGACTTTTAATATAATTATTTAATTCAATCGCATTAGTTATATTAGCATAATCAAGTGATTCAAAATTAATATATATAATATGGTCTTCTTTTATTCCATTTGTCTGTATTTCATCTATAATTTGTTTTAAAATTACTGACTTACCACTTCTTCTTAAACCACATAACACTTTTATCAATGAATTAACATTATAAAAATCTCTTATTTTATTTAAATAATATTCTCTTTTTAGCATAGTATTTCACCTCTTATTAAAAGTATACCACAAATAATTAAAAAATAAAAGTTTTTTTGTTACAATGGAAAAATATTTATAATTTGTCATTTTTTCTGTTATAATGGAAAAATTTAACATAATAAGTAATTTTATACTCTATATCAAAAATTTTTATAATATTTCTTATACAATTTATTATTTATTTAAAGAGTTAAAACTTCTCTAATGTTTAGACACTTTTAATCTTTTAACGTACCAATAGACACAACATATATTCCATCTTCTCTTTTATATGAGTATTCATCACCTGTTAAGATCATTAGAAATGAAGGTTTTCCATATTT
>DJSP01000037.1:17274-18586 GCA_002438065.1 Caryophanales bacterium UBA6331
TCTATAATAACTTAAATTTCCGTTTAAAATTTCAACATATATTCTTAAATCTCTTATACACATATTTTCAAAGATAAATCCTGTAAAATTTAAATCGTTTATTAAATCATTCTTTTTTAAACCTAATGATGCTATTACTAGTGACGGATCTACTAATTCTATTTTAGGAGATACACGTAGTGGTGTTTTAGATCTTAAATTTAAATTAGTTGCCGGAATATATTCAAGTATAAAAAGTTTTTCTAAAGTACTTAAGTAAGCATCTAATGTTGGCCTACTTATATTACCTGAAAATCCATTAACTACATCCTCTATTATAGTTGTTTTACTTACACTAGTTGAAATATTTCTAGATATACTTTTCAAAACTGCATCCATTTTTTGAGGATTTCTTTCTATATTATCTAAACTACTTACTTCTTCACTGATAAGACTTTTTATATAGTCTTTAGCAATTTCATACTTGTTATCACCATCAATTTTAAGGCTTTCAGGCCATCCACCTCTCATCATAGCATTAATGATTCCATCAAAACTTAAAATAGATACTCCTTCTATATCTTTATTTTCTATAATATCTTTTAATGATACCTTACCATTTGATTCTTGTGATTCGTATAATGACATCGGTCTCATAAGTAATTTTGTTATTCTACCTGTTCCTGTGTGCATAACCTTATTTTCTGCAGGTCTAGCTGAACCGGTCAATATATATTGACCTTTTAATCCAGTTCTATCAACATCAGTCCTTATTGAATCCCATATTACTGGATACATTTGCCATTCATCAAAAAGTCTTGGTTTTTCTCCGTCTAGAAATATCGATGGTTTCGTAGTGCTTATTTTGTCATATTGTATTTTTTTGTCTGGATCTTGAAATTCTATGTAACTTTTTGATATTTGCTTTGCAGTAGTAGATTTACCACACCATTTACAACCTTCTATTAGTACTCCTCCCATATATTCAAGTTTTCTTTTTAATATTTTATCAGCAATTCTTGGCATATATTCTATCATAATTTAATCTCCTTCTTAACTACCATTTTAGCATAATAAATTAAAAAAGTGAACATTATTTTACATTTTGACTCATTTTCATTTTACATTTTTGCTCGTTTTCATTTTACATTTTGGCTGTGATTTTAATTTACTATATATTTATCATAAGTCTATTTTAAATAAAATTATAATATATTAAATATGAAAGGGGTTAACAATGACATACAATATTATTGATATTATAGATAAGAATTTAACTGATACTAAATTAAAAAAAATAATTAATAAAAAATTGTATAGAATCATTGAACTA
>DJSP01000052.1:0-4672 GCA_002438065.1 Caryophanales bacterium UBA6331
TATGACGAAGACACAAAATAAATATTCTGAAGATTGGCTTCCTGTTAAATCAATTAGCAATGGAATGATTAATTTAGATAATGGATGGATGGTTACGGGAATTAAAGTAGAACCAAAAAATATTTTTATTTTAGATTATCAAAGTCAAAATAATATTATAATGAGTTTAAGAAATTTTTATAGTACTATTGATTATGAATTTTGGCTTATGGTTGCTGATAGACCGGTAGATATAAAAATGTATTTATCACAATTACAACTTGACTTTGATAATGCAGGAAATCAAGCAATTAGAAAATTAATAAGCGAAGATATACAAAAAGCAGAAATGTTTTCTAGTAATCAATATAATGTAGTTGATACTGAATATTATATTTTATTTAGAGATAAAGATTTAGAAAAAATAAATAAACATGTACAACAATTAATTACTGGTCTTGCCACTAGTGGTTTAATATCAAGTAAAACTAGTGATGAAGATTTGAAATTTTTGTTACAAAATTTCTTAAATGGGGGATTAAAAAATGAATTTGGGACGGTGATTACTAATGAGTAGAGCCAATTTAAAAAGTGAAATTGCTCCTAAGGGCTTGAAATTTAATATTAATGATTTTTATATTAGTGATAAATATGCAACTATTTTAACGGTAATTAGTTATCCTAAAACAATAATGCCTGGATATTTATCAAATATTACGAGTATTCCTGGAATAAAGATTGTTGTTAAACATATACCTATACCATTTTCATCTATGACTAAAATGCTTAATAAAGAATTGGTTGATTTAAAAGATAGATATCAAAAAGAACATGATAGAACATTGCAAGAAAGAATAAGGCAGGATTATGAATCATTAGAAGCATTTACTCAAATGCTTGCCGCAACTCAGGCTAAAATATTTGATTTTCAAATGCATATTATGATAACTGCTGATACTAAGGATGAACTTGAAAATAAAAAGATGCAAGTTAGAAATTATCTAGATAGTATGGGAATGAGAGGAATTCCAATGATGTTTGAACAAGAAAAGGTTCTTAAATCAATGCTTCCAATATTTCCTAAACAAGATATTGAAGATAGAGTAGGTATTCCAATTCCAAGTCCAACTATTGCTGCAATGTATCCTTTTGTTTTTGATAGTATAAAGGATCCGGGATCTAGTACATTACTTGGCGTAGATTTCTCTGGTGGTGTTGTTTTATTTAATCAATTTTTATATCAATTGAAGAAAGAATATAATCGTAATAATGCTAACATAATTATATTGGGTACATCAGGAAGTGGTAAGAGTACATCTGCTAAACTTTTACTTAGGACTCATATTAGAAATAACTATAAAATTATTGCAATAGATCCCGAGGGCGAATTAGAAGAAATGACTAAGAACTTTGGGGGAGACTTTATCGATTTAGGCAAGGGTGGAGCTTATGGACTTATAAATCCACTCGAAGTTATAATGGATGCTGATGAAGATGAATTAAAAGATGGAGCAGGATATTCTGTTTTAACTAGAACTTTGCAATCAATTAAAGCATTTTTAAAATATTATTATCCATCTATTGAAGATGATGTTTTACAGATGTTTAGTGAAGTATGTCAAGAAACATATAAAAGATTTAATATTGACTTTAATACTGATTTTAGTAATTTTAAATCATCTGATTATCCAACTTTTGATGATGTTTATTCAACAATTAAAGGAAAACTTTTATCAATGCCAGAAGCAACTAGAGAAAAAGATGTTATGGAAAGACTTGAACTTAGAATTAGACCTTTTATTGGGGAATTAAGATATTATTTTAATGGTCATACTTCATTGCAAGCTGATAGTAATTTTATTGTATTTAATATTAAGGAACTTATGAATAGTGATGCTAATATTAGAAATGCATTATTCTTTAATATTTTAAAATATGCGTGGGGATTATGTTTAGATAAATCTACTAATACTGTTATGTATGTAGATGAGGCTCATGTGTTACTTGGTGCTGGAAATGAACTTGGTGCTGAATTCTTGGCTCAAGTTCAAAGAAGAAGTCGTAAGTATAATACTGGTACAATAATTATTACACAACAGCCAACTGATTTTGCTGATCCTAAGGTGTATGTTCATGGTAAGGCGATATTTGATAATGCTTCTTATTATTTGGTAATGGGGCTTCGTAAGCAAGCAGTCGAAGATTTAGCAAAATTAATTGATTTAAATGATAATGAAAAAGAAAGTATAAAAACTTATAGTCAAGGAGAAGCATTATTTGTTTGTGGTAATAGAAGAATGCGTATTAATGTAATCCTAACTCAGGAAGAATTGGATTCATTTGGTTCTGGTGGAGGACTATAATTAGAGAAGGTGTAAAATTTAATGAAAGTGATAAATAAACATTTTAAATTTTTAGTAAAAATGATATTGTGCATATCACTTTTTTTGATATTTAGTCAAAAAGGTGAAGCTGATGGATACAATTATGCTACTTTTAAATGGGAAGATTTTAAAGAACAATATCAAGATTATTGGTCTAGCACTTGTGAAAATGATGAGGATAGTGATAAATGTACTGAACAAGTATTAAAATCGCAAAAGAAATTTTTTAATAAATTATATAAAATGCTTACTAAATATGAAAAAAGTGGTTTATATATAAAAGATGAAATAATTGTTAGTACATTATATTATGGTCTTAATCCTGATGCTTTCAGAGATGATAATAGATTTTATAAAAATTGGTTTAGTAAAATATCATTTGATTTTGATAATGAGGATGACAATATTGATGTAGATGATAAGAGTGATGCAACGTCTCTTACAAAAGAATCAAATTCTATTAAATTATTAATAAAAGCCATGGTTGGTTATGAGGCTACGTGTTATACAACGTCAAGTCCCTCGTATGAGACCAAAGATGGAACTAGTACTCCTTATTGTAATCAAGGTTCTTTAACTAAAAATGATGATGGAAGTTTTACTTGTAATGTTGTTATTTCTACTAATATGGTTAATCTTGGAGAACAATTATTAGTAAATTCTGGTCTAACTAATTTTTTTGGTATAACAAGAAGTAAAAAACATCAGGAATGTTTAGATCAAGGTGGCATTTATACAGTTGCTAATAAAAAAACAGTTAGTGAGGAGTCATATTGGCAATTTTTAGAAGATAGTCAGTATTTTGATAATAAACCACATTTCCAAGATAGATTTGACCATATTATTGAAAAAACTGGTTATGAAACTATTATTGATTTGGAAAATGCAATGGAACATGATGAAAATTTATATAATGAATATCATGAAAAAATTGTTGAAGAAAGAAAAGAAATTGTATTAGAAATTAAAGAATGTCTTGATTTATTTTATAAAGAACATCCGGAGACTGTATCTTATTTTAGTAGTATTAATAATATGTATTACTATCCAATTGGTAGTGCTGAAGTAACGAATGAAAATGATAAATCTTTTGCAAAAGGGGATCCAGTTAGTTCTTATATTTTAAAGGATTATAATCCTGGCTCAAATGAAGGGATAGATATTGGTTCGTTTGAAGATAATGTTAATATTATTGCTATTAAATCTGGAATAATATCTAAAATAGTTAATACGTGTTCAACTGGTGATCGAACTTGCAATTCTGGATATGGTAATATGGTTGTGATATCTCATTCCGATGGTACTTCAAGTATTTATAGTTATTTAGAAAGTGTATCGGCTATAGAGGGCCAAAGTGTTTCTCAAGGAGAAATAATAGGTATAATGGGAAATACTGGAGATACTAGTGAAAAAGCACTTCATTTTGAATTAAAAGTTTCTAGTGGTGCTAGAGTAAACCCTAATACTTATATAAGTATGCAAAATCCAAGACCAAAAACAAATAGTGTAGGAACTGTTTTGGGTGGTAATAATCAACAAACTATTTGTTTAACCTTAAAGGAAAGTGGTGCATCAGATAATGGAATTGCTGGAATAATGACTAATATTGCTGCTGAAAGTGGATTTAATCCAATAAATTTACAAAATGAATATGAATCAAAGCTTGGATATACGGATGAAAGTTATACAACAGCAGTTGATAATGGATCTTATAATAATTTCATAAATGATTCCGCAGGATACGGAATATGTCAGTGGACGTTTAAGACTAGAAAGCAAGGTTTGCTTGGTATGGCAAAATCAAATAGTGTTTCTATTGGAGACATGGGAAATCAAGTTAGCTTTTTATTTCAAGAATTGCAAACAGGTTATAGTGGCTTATATAATTCAATAATGTCAGGTAACGAAAGTGCAAGTGATATTGGGGCAACTTTTTGCCATAGTTTTGAGAATCCCAAAAACCATACTCAATGTGATACTACAAGAGCAAATAATGCAAATGCGTATTATACATATGTTGCAAGTGGATGTAAGTAAAGGAGCAATATGAAAAAAAAATATAATTTTGTATTGTTATTTATTTTTATAGTTTGTTTATCTATTCTTATATTGATACTTTCTAAAAAGGAAAATGAAAAAGTAAATAATTCTATAGAAAATAAAGTAATTTATTCTTTAGTAATAGATTATAATGATTTTTATACTATAGAGAATTGTGCTAATAAATATTTTAATTATCTTTCAGTAAATGATATAGATAGTGTAAATAAACTATTAGACGAAAATTATAAAAGTAGTAATCAAATAAA
>DJSP01000052.1:4717-4874 GCA_002438065.1 Caryophanales bacterium UBA6331
AAAAGTAGTAATCAAATAAATAATATATTTTCAAATAAAAATATTAGTATTAAAATAACTGAGATGTATAATTATGAAAATAATTATTATTTAAAGGGGATTTTATACGAAGAATTAAAAAATGGAGTAAATAAATTAGGTGAAAATTATTTATTAA
>DJSP01000052.1:4925-21138 GCA_002438065.1 Caryophanales bacterium UBA6331
TATTTATTAATTAAATTAAGTTCTGATTCTAAATTATTTACAATAACACCTATTGATAAAAATATATATGATGGAGTTATAAATGGAAAATAAAAATAATAATTGGTTTGTTGTAATAATTAGTTTCTTAGTTATTGTGGGAACATTAATTTTTAGTCTATTATATAATAAAGCAAAAAATAAAAGTAATACATTTAATGAATTTGATGAATATTTTCATGATTATAAGGTTAATGAAGTTCAAAGAATTTATGTTTCTTTAGAAGAAGTGGCAAATAAGTATTTAGCAGATACAGTATCAGATATTGTATATAATCCAAAAGATATATATTATAAATTAGATGAGACAACTAAAGAAAAATATCAAACTTATGAAGAATTTGATCATATGATATCAAGAATTAAAACAATTAAATTTTTAAATGCTAGGGTAAAAAATTATTCTTCGGGAGTAATTGATGGAAAAAGATCTATTTATGTAATTGATGAAGATGATAATAAATTTGTTTTTATAGAAAATAGTATTAATAATTATTTAATAAGAATTAATTAGGAGGAGTTTAATACATGAATGATGACTATGAACTTTTAGATAATGATATTGAAGAATTAGATGATAGTAGTATTCCTAATTTAACTACTCAAAAATCAATTTCAAGAAAAAATATACCAAACTATCAAAGTTATTATAGAAAAAAAGTTGATTTAACTAAACAAATTCCAAAAAATAATGGTTCTATGAATAAATTAAAAAATAATTATTTAAGTAAAAAAATAATTACTAATGGTAATACAGGTAACAATAACGATTACAATAATAATCAACAAAATGATGAACAAAATAGTAATACCTCATCATTAAATGATAAAAATCAAAGTATTAGTCAAAATAATAATAATAGTAATAAAACTAAGAATATTTTAAATGGTTTTCTTAGTAAAGGAAAATCAAATAGTAAAAATTTAATAAGTTTATTTGGGAATGGTAAAGGTAATGGTAAATTAAATTTATTAAAAATAAAAATTTTTTTAGGTATTGGTGGGGTAGTATTTATATTATTTATTTTTATCTTTATTATTGTTTTCTTGGATTCTGCTATGAACAATTTTTTAAATATTTTAAATTGGAATTTTGGCTCTAGTGATCCTATTGATAGCGATGTTGATTATTCTCATGATGACACTGAAACTAAAATTAATGATAGTTTAGTAACAATAATAGGAGAAGATGGAATTAAAAGTTTAACTGATAAAATTAATAATTCTGGTGAAAATTGTACCGGAACTGGAATTGCTACTAAAGTATTAACTTTAATAGACGAATTAAATAGTCATAATTTTAGAATTCCTTATGGTGGAAAAAATGATGATAGTTTAATTGTTAATCCAAATTGGGGAAAAGATTCTGATGGTGGTATTCATGGATTTTATGATGAAACATTAATTAATTGGGCATTAAATGCTGGCAATGTTAAAAATGTTGCTAATAAATTAAGTGATTATAAAAATCTTGCTGAAAAAATTGATATTGAATATGGTAATCCGGGAGATATAATTATATATGGGGCTAAGGTATATATGATACTTCAGAATACTGGCTCTTCAATAACAGCAGCTTACGTTACTGGTGGTGGATTAACTTACAAAAAGTTTACATTAGATGCTCTAAAGCCATATGATGTTTACAATATGAATTTATATTATTCTAGTAATTGTAATAATTGAATTAAAAATAATTATAGTGTATAATTTAAAAGAGAAGAGAGGGAGTTAACGTGAAGTTTAGAATATCTTCAAAAGATTTAATGATGTTTGTCATTTATAGTATATTTTTACTTTTTTTATGTTCACTGGCAGTACTTAATTTATCATCTTTGCTGAATGAAGGCAAATTGTATGGTATTAACTTTTTTGCAGGATTTTTCCCTCCATATTTGTTACCAACTTTATTAGTGTTTTTTGCTGTATTAGTATCAATATTTTTAAGTGTTTCATCATATATTTTTGATCATGAGAAAGGAACTGGTATTGGTCTTAAAATAGGAGAAAAAGAAGATGAAAAGGGATATACTAGATTTGCAACTGAAAAGGAAATGAAAAATGCTGATGATGTTAAAAAAGTAGTAATTAGTAGTTTGGATGCCGATGCGGCTGGTGTTCCACTTGTAAATGATGGAAAAGATATGTGGGTTGATGATGGCTCTTTTCATAGTTTAGTAATAGGTTCTACTGGTAATGGTAAGAGTCAATGTGTTGTAGAGCCAATGATTGAGAGTTTAGGCCGTAAGGGTGAATCAATGATTATAACAGATCCTAAAGGAGAACTTTATAGAGATCATGCTAACTTTTTAAGAAGTAAAGGTTATAATATAATTACTTTAAATTTTAGAGATCCTCAAATGGGTAATGCTTGGAATCCTTTAGCAATTCCTTATGATTTATTTAAACAAGGTAATGAAGATAAAGCAATTGAACTTTTAAAAGATGTATCATTTAATATGGTTAATGATCCAAAAGCTAGTGATCCTTTCTGGGGAAATGCTAGTATGGGATACTTTAATGGACTTGCTCTTGGATTATTTCAAGATGCTGAAGAAAAATATATTAATATAAATTCAATAAACTATATGGCAGCTGTTGGAGAAGAAAGTTTTGCTCCAAGTAATTATGCTACAGCTTACTTTGATTTAAAAGGTAAAGACTCAACTGCTTATAACTTTGCTAAGTCAACAATTACTGGTCCAACTGAAACTCGAACTAGTGTCTTATCTGTTTTTAGTGAAAAGATGGAAAAGTTTACTACACAGAAGAATTTAAGTGAAATGCTTTCTTATAGTGATTTTGATATGCGTAGTATTGGTCAAGAAAAAACAGCATTATTTATTGTAATTCATGATGAAAAAACAACATATCATCCACTTGCAACTATTTTTTTAAAACAGGCTTATGAAGTTTTAGTTGATGTTGCACATAAATCACCAAAAGGTAAACTTCCGATAAGAACAAACTTTATTTTAGATGAGTTTGCTAATATGCCACCACTTAAAGATGTAACAGCAATGGTTTCAGCAGCACGTTCAAGAAATATTAGATTTACCTTTATTATTCAAGGATTTTCACAATTAAATGATGTATATGGAAAAGAACAAGCTGATACTATTAAAGGTAATTGTGGTAATAAAATCTTTATTAATAGTAGTGATTTAGCTGATTTGGAAGAAATTAGTAAATTGTGTGGGGAAGCAAAGTCTAAGGAAAAAGAAAAGACTGCATCTCGTCCATTATTAACAGCAAGCGATTTACAAAAATTAAAAAAATTCCAAGTTGTTATTTTAAGACAAAGAATGAATCCATTTAAAACTAAATTGACGCCAAGCTTTCAAATAAATTGGGGACATGGGGATGAAGAATCTAAATTTGTAGAAAGAATACCAAGAGAAGTATCAATTTTTGATTTTAGAGAGTATGTTAGAGAAGAGAAAAAGAAAAAGTTATTTGGTAATATGAATAGTATGAGTGGGATGCCAAATCAGAATGGTTTTGGCTCAGGAACTCCATTAGGAAATATATTTGAAGGATTAAATAAACCAAATAATAATAATCCATTTGGAGGATTTAATAATCCTTTTGGTTCAAATAAACAAGGAAATCCAAACTTAGATAAAACTGATGTCTTAGATTTAAGTGAATTACAAAATCAAATGAAAAAACCAAATAATAATTCAGGTATGTTTGATGGCGGTATGGATATTGATAGTTTAGTTAAAAAAATAGATGCTAAAATAGCTGAACTTGAAAAAGAAGAACAAGAGGAAAAGGCTAAACAAAATAATTTAGAAAATAATAAAATTACAGATTATGATAAATTAGATACTACAATGGTAGAAAAGTTTGATGATTTCTTTAAAAAGGATAATAATAGTAATTCTAAAGAAGAGCCTAAAGTGGTAGTTGATAAAGATAGTGTTGTTGTTGGTACTGACAATGATGATGAATATTTTGATGATTTCTTTAATGAATAATAAAAATTAATTGAAGTTTAATTTGATTTTTAGTAATATTAATATAGAAGGTGATATGCTTGTGAGTAAATCTAATTTTGTAATGATTTGTATAAGTTTTGTTGCATTAATAATTCTTTTTACCTTTGGTGTAACTTATTCTTATTTTTCACCAACATTTATAAATGGCAATTCAACTTCTAATATAGATTTGACTAGTGGTAAAATGATTATAAATTTTACAGATAAAAATTCAAACATAGTGTTTAGTAATGTTATACCTGGTCCTACAAATTCTGTAAGTGATGCTATATTAAGTAAAAGTTTTGTGGTAAGTGGAACGAATACAACTGAGTTAAAAATGGAATATAAATTAAATTTAGTAGTTACTAATAATGAATTTGATAATAATGATATAGGATATATTTTAATAGGTAAAAATAATAGTAATGGTGTAATTGTTACTAATGCTAAAAGTTCTTTTACATCAAGTGGTATTAGTAAAATAAGTAAAGGAACTAATTTAAAAATAGATTTAGGAACTGGTTATTTTACTAAAAGTAGTAATCAAATAAATCATGAATATACATTATATTTGTTCTTTATTGAGACTAACCAAGAACAAAATGGTGTTGATTGTAATTTTAATGCTTATTTAGGTTTAAGCGTTTAGAAGAAGGAGAGTTAATATGACAAAGATGAATAAAACATTATTAGGGGTAATGATAGTTGCTATTATTGTAGTTATAACTATTGGAACTAGTTTTGCTTATATGACTGATAATTTATCAGGAAGTATAGATATGGATGTTATTAATGTGGCAAATGGAAAAATGGTTGTTACATATCAAGGTAATAGTGCAGTGTTTAAATCAAGTGATTATGAAATATCCGATAATTTAGTTGGTTCAAAAACATTTTCAATTACAGGAACAAATAATAGTAATGATGATATACTAACTTATAAATTATTTCTTGATGTTAACTATAATGAATATGCTGATAATGAAATATATTTTATTCTTGGTGGTAAAACTGATGGAAATGGTAAAATTACAGAAAAAGCAGATGCTAAAACTAAATATTATTTAAATAATTTAAAAGGTGTTAGTACAATAGATTTAGGGGATGGATTCTTTAGTACTGATACTGAAAGTAGTGTTCATACATATATAATTTATTATTATAGTAATAATGCTAAGAAAAATAAGAAGTTTGAAACTAAAATAAGATTTAGTGCGGTAAATGAATAATAATCAGATTATTAATCTGATTTTTTCTTTTCTATAAATTGCTACAAACATTTATTATATGATATACTTACCATAAGGTTGTGATTATATGGATAGTGTTACAAAAAGAAAAATAATTAATTCTAGTAAGAGTGAATTTCTGGATTTTTTAGAAAATAATTATAATGGAGAAATCCTTAACTTATTAGATGATGAAGGTATTGAACTTTTAAAAAGGTATAATTATATAGAAGATAGAATTACATACATTTTAAATTATTCCAATTATGTAAATTCTTTATTTAATAATCAAAAATTTTTAGATTTATTTTTAAGCACTGATATTTCTAAATACTATGCAACCTTAAAAAAGCTAAATAGTAAAACATATGATTTAATAATAAATAGATGTTTAGAACTTAATAAAAATGCAGATTATATTGGTCAGTTAATTAGTTATTTTAATAAAGATTATCAATTAAAATTTATTGATAGATATGATTATCCTAACGATTTAATATATGAAATGTTAAAGAAAAAGCCTAATTTACTTGGTAGAAAAATATTAGAAAAATATAATATAGATTTATTATCACATAATATATCGATTGGTAATTTGGTAGCTGCTGGTAAATCTCTTTCGTTTGAGGATATGACTAAAAGAAAGGGATATTCATATGTTAATTCTCACGGAGAAGTTTTCTATTTATCCTCTGATTTGTTAAATATGGCTGTTGCCAAAAAATTATGGAATGAGGTAAATGTTTATGAATATAGATTCTTGATTAATGAAGCTAATTTTTGTGGTGATCCAACTAACTTAAATAATTATGCTAAAATTAAAGAGGAAGAATTTATTTTAAATACTGATTACCCTGAAACATACCAAAATATTATTGATATGATAAAAAAATTAAGCAACTTAGATGCTAAGTCTAATGAATATCATGATATTTTTAGAAATTTAATAAGACAAATTCAAATATTTCCTAATGAATATACTAATCTTAGAGAGCTTATATTTAATGATGAATTTACTGAAGCAATTAATTTAATCAATAAAACATTAGATGAGAAAAAATCAGATTATATTATAGATTATCATTTTGAAGAAAATTATTATAATATTATGTATGATTTGAGAGAATTATTAAATTATTATTATGCTGGGAATATAGATATTCCTGAAGATAGACTTTATTTATATCAACAAATAGTAAATATAGATGTGTTATCAGCAAAAGAAAAAATCGAGTTACATAATGAGTTAAAACAATATAATATGATGGAAATTTTCTATGACGATATGTCATTTGCTCGAAAAAAAGTAAGAGAAGCGTTAAAAGATTATGCTATGGTTAAAGATGAACTTATAAAATATAAAGATGAAGAACTATCTAATGAATATGGTGTTGATGTTTATAATATCTATGATAGCCCATTTTTTGCTATAGTTAAATCAGGAATCAGATTTGAAGATAGTTTGCCGGTAGGACATTCTTATTCTTTAGTAGGAAATGGTTGTATATCTGTGTTTGGTAGTTTAAAAAACTCTAATACTTATGTTTATGATGCTAGTGATTTAAATCCGGAACAAATTGTTCATATATTTCCAAAAGATTCTTATACTTTGTATCAGCCATTTAGTTTTACAGAAAAAGCAACAGATAGAGTAGAACAACTTATGATGCCTGATGAATTACTTTATAATAAAAGAACGTATAATGAGGTATTAATATTAGAACAAGGAAGTATGCAAACTGATATAGATTCTAGAATACCTAAATTAAAAAGAATTGCGTTATATTGTGTTGATCAAATTACTGCTAAAGATGTTGAAATAGCAAAAATACATGATGTTGGAATTATGCTTATTAATTCTAAGAAGTATAATAAAGGAATTGAAATGCCACCAAGTATTTATAGACATCTTAAAAATGATGATTTTAATACATATATGCAAAGTGGTGCTTCTTATGAAATTGAGGAACATAAGAAAAATAGATAAAGAGGAAATAAAATATGTATAAAAGAGTATATATAGAAATAACTAATATATGTAATTTAAACTGCTCATTTTGTCCTAAAAGCGATAGAGATAAGAAAGTTATGACAGTACCTGAATTTGAAAATATTATTAATAAAATTAATGGTTATACTAAACATATTTATTTACATGTTAAAGGAGAGCCTCTAATGCATCCTCATTTAGATAAAATAATTAAAATAGCAAATAAGAATAATATAAATGTAAATATAACCACTAATGGAAGATTACTAAAAGATAAGTTAGATATTATAAATAATAATAAAATAAGACAAATAAATATCTCATTACATAGTTTTAATTCTTTGGATGAAGTAAAAGATATAGTTAAGTTATGTGATGGTATTAAGAATACATATATTAATTTTAGGTTATGGAACGACTTAGATAATAAAGAAATATTTGATTTTTTAGATGAACACTATGAAGTTAAAATGGATAGAAACTGTTTAAGAAATAATTTAAGTGATCACATATTTTTAAGTATTGATAAAGAATTTGATTGGCCTAGTATGAATATACCTGTTATTAGTATTAAAGGAACATGTAAAGCCTTAAAAGATCAAATTGGAATCCTTGTTAACGGAGATGTTGTTAGTTGTTGCTTAGATAATAATGGTGATAATAAATTAGGAAATATATTAAAGCAAGACTTAAATGAAATTATTAATTCTAGTAAATATCAAGAAATATTAAATGGGTTTAATAGACATGAATTAGTAAGTCCTTTATGCCAAAGATGTGGATATAGGGAAAGATTTAAATAGTCGAAATAAAGCATAATTTATAAAAGTGGTTCGAAAAACGTGTAAAATTATGCTAAAAGTCGTTCCAAAAATGTGTAAATTTGTAACAAAAGTCGTTTAAAAAACGTGTAATTTTTGACTTTTTTCTATTTCTATAGTATATTTATAGTGGTGATAGATGATGAAAAGAAAAATCTATAATGAGTTACTAAAGTGGAAAAATGATTCATTAAATGTAAAACCTTTAATGATATTAGGTGCTAGACAAGTTGGAAAAACATATATTATAGAGAAGTTTTGTGAAAAAGAATTTGAAAATTTTATTTCTTTAAATTTATTTCAAAATGTTGAAGTAGTTGATTTATACAAAAGAACTGATTTAAATTCCGAACAAAAGTTAAACTATTTACAAACCATAGTTAACTTTGATTTGTCAAAAGAAAATACTGTACTTTTCATAGATGAAATACAGTGTAGTGAAGAATTAATATCAGAATTAAAGTTTTTTTGTGAAAAACATAATAATATAAGAATTATATGTGCCGGCTCACTATTAGGAGTAAAATTGAAAAGATTACATTCGTCATTTCCTGTTGGTAAGGTAAAAATGATTAATATGTATCCAATGGATTTCGAAGAGTTCTTAGTTGCTAACAATAAAGAAATGTTAATTGAAGAAATAAAAAAATGTTATGAAAACAATTCAGCTATGATAGAACCTTTACATATACAAGCAATGGAATACTATAAATATTATTTAATTTGTGGCGGAATGCCAGAATCAGTCAAAAATTTTATAGATAATGGTTGTGATATTATGAAATATGATCCTATTATCAAGCAAAATATAATAGATTCTTATTTTAAAGATATGAAGACATATGTTACTAGTAATTCAGAAGCATTAAAAATAGAAAAAATATATCGTTCTATACCAAGTCAAATCGCAAATTTATCAAGAAAATTTCAGTTTAGCAAAATCGAAAAAAACGGAAGAGGTAGAGAATACGACACCCCACTAGACTGGTTAAATGCAAGTAATATGATTTTATGTTCATACAAAGTAAGGTTACCGGAAAAACCATTAGCCGCATTTATTGACTATGATAGCTTTAAGCTGTATCTTAACGACGTCGGATTACTTAATCATTTATTAGAAGTTAAATACAAAGATATTTTAGAAGATGATTTATCCTTATTTAAAGGATCTATTACGGAAAATTTTGTTGCTACACAGTTTATTAGTAACAATATTAGCTTATATTATTGGCTAAGTTCTGGTAAAGCAGAAATTGATTTTATGATTTATAATGATGACGGAATAATCCCAATCGAAGTAAAGGCTGCAAGAAATACTCAGTCAAAAAGTCTAACTTTATATAATAAAAATTATAATCCAAAATATTCTATAAGAATAAGTTCTAAAAATTTCGGATATAATGAGGAAACTAAAATCAAAAGCATTCCTTTATATGCTATATTTTGTATTAAAAATTAAATAAATTCCAGATAATTATCTGGTTTTTTAAATTTAATAAAAAGTTATCATTAAAACGTGATATACTATTGTTATAGGATAAAGATAGAGGTGTATAGTGAAAAAAAGAAGTTGGATATTAATAATTATAATTTTGTTTTGTATAGGTCTATCCATTTTATTATTAAATATTGTTAGAAGAATCCATATTGATAAATTAATAATAAAAGAAGTGATAAAACCTTATGGAGAAACAGTTACAATTAATGATTTTCTAAAAGAAGATATAAAAAATGTTAAATGTGATCAAGATCTGGAAAAAATTAAGGAAATAGGTAATTATGAAATTAAAATTATAGTAGATAATAATGAGTACATATCAAAACTAATTATATATGATAACGTTATAGATAAAATAGAATTAAAAGAAGTTACAATGTATATTGATGAAGAATTACCTTCTATTAAAGATTTTATAGTCAATGATATAGACTTATCTTTATATAAATATGATGATTTATCCCTAAAAAAAGAGTTAGGAACTCAAGAGGTCTTAATTAAAATATATGATAATTATAATAATAAATTTGAAGGAAGTACTAAATTAACTATAATAGAAGATACAGAAGGGCCAGTATTTAGTAAATTAACAAATATTACATTAGAGATTGGAAATAAATATAATTTATATTCTAATGTTAAAGCAGTTGATAAAAGATTTGGAGAGGTTAATTTTACAGTTGATGATAGTAGTGTTAAATATGAAGTCCCTGGTAATTATAAAATAAAATATTATGCTGAAGATAAACTTGGAAATAAAACTATTAAATATCGAAATATAACAATTACTGAAAAAGATATTACATATAAAATAGATAATTTTCCTACCTATTATCAATATCCTAATTATCCTAATGGCTGTGAAAGTGCTGCATTGTACAATTTACTTAGATTCTATAAGATCAATGTCAGTATGAGTCAAATAGTTAATACTTTAAAAAAAGGAGATGGACCACATTATGAAAATGGTGTTTATTATGGTGGTAATCCTGAAATTGAATTTGTCGGAGATCCAAGATATGCTAATGGCTATGGTGTCTATCAAAAACCAATAATAGAAGTAGCTAATAAATTTAAATCAGGAATGATTGATTATACAGGCCATTCTTTAGATGAAGTATTAGAAATAGTAAAAAAAGGTATACCTGTTCAAATATGGGCATCAGTTAATATGCAAAATACTGGTATATGTACTAGTTGGATTTATAAACCAACAGGTGAAAAAATTAAATGGATATGTAAATTACATAGTGTAGTTGTAATTGGATTTAATAAAAAAAGAGTTTTTGTATCAGATTCTTATACAGGTAAAATAGAAAGTTATAATCGAAAACAACTAAAAAAAATATATGATCTTTATGGAAAAAGAGCAATATATTATCCTAGTTAAAATAAGTATGTATAAAGATATTTAAGCATATTCGCGAATATCTTTTTTTGCTATTCATATAATTATTTTGAAAAGAAAGGAAAATGATATATGAATGAAGTTTATACTTTAGATAGAGACTTTTTATTTAAATCAAAAATATTTGAAATAACATCTATTTCTGTTGAACAAAACTTTAAAATAGATGGGGCAAGTATCAATGGCGACTTTATAGTTTCAGGTAGTTATCGTTTACATGAAATAAGTATTAATAAAGAAGATTTTAGTTTTAAAGTACCATTTAAACATGATTTACCATCTAACATTAATTTAGATACTGTAAAGTTAGATATAAATGATTTTAGTTATAATTTTAATAATCTAGATGAATTAAGTGTTCATATTGAATACATAGTTACAGCTGAAGAAGGAGTAAAAGTATTTGAAAATGAAGAAAAATTAGATGATTTTCTAAATGAGCAGAAAGAACAAGATGTTGATATCGTGGATTTAAGAAGTATGCCAATTGATTTACCTCACGAGATTATGATGCCTATTGCTAAAGAAGAAAAAGAAGTTAATATAACTAGTACTGAAAATAAACAAGATAAAATAGATGAAAATATGATTATTAATTCAATTAATGATGAAGATGAATATGTCTTATATCATGTACATACAGTTGGAATAAGTGATTCAATTGAAAGTATTATTAAAAAATATAACATCAGTGTTAATACTTTAAAAGAATATAATACTTTTGATACCTTAGAACTTAATATGAAACTAATTATTCCAAATGAAGAATTATAGAGAAATCTTTAATCCAACTAAAATAACTATTAGTGGTAAAAGTCATATTCTTACAACTCAAGATGGAAAATACGTTGTAAAAGAAAAAAAGAAAGATTTAAAATCTTTATATAACTACTTAGAAAATAGAAGTTTTAATAAGTTTCCTAAAATAATAGATGAATATGATAATAACTATGTTTATGAATATTTAGATGATATAAATGAGCCTATTAACCAAAAAATGATAGATGAGGCTAAGACTTTAGCTGAACTTCATTATAAAACTAGTTACTTTAAAAATGTTAAAATAGATAATTTTAAAGAAATATATGAAAATATAAGTTCCAATATAAATTACTTGGAAGATTACTATAATAAAATATTTGATAAAGCTTTAAGTGAAGAATATATAAGACCATCTTTATATATTCTTATTATTAATTCAAGTTTAATTAGATCTAACATTAGCTTTCTTAAAAGAGAATTAGAGAAATGGTATAAAATGGTTAGTGAATTAGATAAAATAAGAGTAGTTTATAATCATAATAATTTAAGTATCGATCATTTTATTAATAATAAATTTATTAGTTGGGATAAATATTTAGTTGATAGTCCTGTAATAGATATAATTAATCTATATAAGAATGATTTTAATAAATATGACTTTAATTTATTCTTAAATGAATACTTTAAACATTTTGAACTACTAGATTATGAAAAAACACTACTCTTTATAATGATTTCCATGCCTAAAACATATGACTTTGGAAATAATGAATTAGATAATACCATTATGGTTAGTAAATCAATAAGTTATATTGAATACACTAATAAATTAATTAAGCCATATTATTCTAAATAATAAATAAAATTGTAAAAATATTTCTATAAATAAAATAATTATATTCCATCTTAAAGGAAAGAAAAAAGTAATGATTGCTTGATAAAATATTAATGTACATAATATTAAAAAGAGAATAAATAAACTAAGCTTATTAAAAGGATTATGAAAGTTATTAAAATTATTACAGTTATTGTTATAATTATTACAATTCATTCTTATCACCTAAAATATAATATGTTTAAAATATTTGATAGGTTAATGTTTGTTTAAAAGCACTTATAAAAAGTGTTTTTTCTTTTGGTTATATTCTATTTATTTATTATAAAAATAATCGAAATTATGTATAGATTTTAAATGTAATATATTATATAATTGTGATAGACTAGAAGGGATAAGTATGAATAAGAGTGGATTTATTGCAACATCATTATTGTATTCATTTTTTTTGTTATTTTGTGCTTTAATACTTATGTTTGCGATAAATATAGGACATAACTCTATCCTTTTAAAAAAAGAAAAAGATAAAATAAATGAGGATATTCATTCTAATAAGAGGATTATGCATGCTGAAGCGGGTAGTTATTTTAGATTAAATGTATGTATTGATAAAGCTAAGAGTGGATTATTTAATTCAGCTGATACTATGGATTATATTCTTTTTAAAAACGATGATGAAGAAGGCTTCGGACATTTAGTTGCTAAGAATTTATCTTATAAATTAAATAGTTTAGAGTTGTTAAATGAAATTTTGAATTCAGTGTATGTAAAAAATGAACAAGAAAAAATTATTTCTAGAAGTATGAGTGAAAGTGATTATGAAACTGTAATTAAATTAGATGAAAATATTAAAAATATTATATTAAATAGTGATTTTGATAGTAATAAAGATAATCCAGTTAAATATTTGATTGCTAATAATAGTAACAATTATTATAAAGATAGTAAAGTATATGATGTTTATTTAGAAAAAACTGAAGAAATAAAAAATGAAGATATAACTGGTGACAAAATATTTGTTAGATTAGTGTTTTATATAAATTCATTAACTGAAATTATTGGAGGGGATGGAACTTTATCTAATCCTTATGTATTAGAAGGGGGTGCAAGTGGTTGTGACCAATAAAAATGGATTTGTTTTGATAGAAACAATTATAGTAATGAGTGTACTTTTAATTGGTATGATAATTTTATATTCTAATTATAATAAGATGATTATTAATTCAAGTAAAGTAAATTATTATGATAATGTTGAAGATATGTATACTGCATATTATGCTTACAAATATGTAAATGATTTAACAAATTGGGATAGTGATAGTAGTTATAAAATTATTAATATTGATGATATGAGTGATAATGATAATTATAAGGGCATATTTAAAAATTTAAAAATAGAAAAAATATATTTTTTTTCTAAAAATGGCTTTAATAATATATTTGAATCAACAAATGTTGATTGTGATAAAAATAAAAATCAATTGTTATGTTATGATGGTACGACAATTAATTATTTAAAAAGTATAGAAAATAAGAATGAGATTACTAAGTGTGATGATAGTAATAAAGTTCCTTGTATAACGATTGTTAAAATAAATAGAGATGATCATTATTATTTTGCTAAGTATGAAGCTTATGATAATAATGAAATTAAAATAGATGATCCAAAAGATGAATTTGATAGGGTAAAAGATTTTATATGTACTGGTAAAAATCAAATCTTTGTAGCGCCTAAGACTGGAATATACAAATTAGAAGTATGGGGTGCTCAAGGTGGTAGTTATACGAAAGGCAATGTAACAGGAGGTTATGGTGCTTATAGTGTAGGTGAAATAAATTTACATAAAGGGGATTACTTATTTGTTGTTGTTGGTGGAAAAGGAACTGATGGATCTAAAAATAAAGAAGTTTTAGGAGGTTATAATGGTGGTGGTAATGGTTATAATAATAGTTATTTTGTATCAGGTGGCGGTGGTGCTACGCACATTGCTTTAGAATCAGGATTGTTAAATTCTTTTGAGGAAAAACAAGAAAAAGTTTTAATAGTTGCTGGTGGCGGCGGTGGTGGTGCTTATCAAAATAGTAAAAATTATGGTAAAGGAGGATCAGGTGGAGGAATTAATGGCATTAGTGCCACAAACATTGTTATTATTAACAAAGTGTCTTCCGAAAATTATTTAAGTTATGGTGGAACGCAAACTAGTGGAGGAACATATGTGAAAGAAAGCAGTGGTAAAAATGGCTTCTTTGGTTTAGGTGCTAGTTGTATAAAAGATACAGAAAAGATTTATTGTTCTGGAGGTGGCGGTGGCTATTACGGAGGTGGTTCTGCTATAAATGCCGCTGGAGGATCCGGTGGATCAGGCTATATAGGTAATGCAGTGTTAACAGAAAAAGCTATGTATTGTTATGGTTGTGAAGAATCAAGTGATAAAAATACATATAGCATCAATACAATAGGAGAAAGTGAACTAAAAGATAAAGAAAACTGTCCAGTCGGATATTCTGAAGAACCAATTAGCAAATGTGCAAAAGCCGGTGATGGTTTCGCTAGAATAACATATTAAATAGTGAGAAAGAATAGGAGGAAAAAGATAATATGACTTACGAAGATGCTTGTAAAATATTTCAAAAAATTGTTAAGAATGAATATATTACGGAAAATATGAAAAATGAATTAAATAATTATGCAAAATGGTTAATTGGTAGGATGCATGATGAAATTATTACAACTGATGAACAAACTTTTTTAGATTTATATGTAAACTATTTAAGAGTATCATTAATTAATATGGATTTGGTATCTGATTATGACAAAGTAATTGAAGAAAGAAATAATCCAGCTTTAAATGAAGAACATAAAGCACAAAAAGAAGGGCATCATAAGGTTTTGTTGATGGAACAAAAACATAGAATAAATAGTAATGGGATTATTCTTACAACCGTTATTTTGGAGGTATCCTTACTTTTAGGACTTACTTTAGCAATATTAATTCTTGCTTTAAGTTAAAATTTTAGATATATTATTGTTAGAAAGAGAGAAATTTATTTATGGATATTTTAGAAGAAACTGAACTTAGAATGATGAAAGCCATTGAAAATATGGAAAGTAGATTTAATAATGTTAGAGCCGGACGTGCTAATCCTTCAATGGTTAGTGGTGTTATGGTAGACTATTATGGGACACCTACTCCTATTCAAAGTTTAGCAAATATAACTGTACCAGAAGCTAGACAATTATTTATTAAACCTTTTGATAGATCATGTATTAAAGATATTGAAAGAGCAATTAATGAAGCAAATTTAGGTATTACTCCTACTAATAATGGAGAAATGGTTATAATGACTATACCAGAATTAACTGAAGAAAAAAGAAAAGATTATGTAAAACAAGTTAAAGCTTTAGCTGAGGATGGCAAAGTAGCCTTAAGAAATGCTAGAGAAGATGCTCGTAATAATGTTAAAAAACAAGAATTACCTGAAGATGAAGAAAATTCTTATTATGAAGAAATTCAAGAATTAATAAATAAATATAATAAAATAATTGATGAAAGGGCTAAAGCTAAAGAAGAAGAATTAATGAAGGTTTAAATAGAAACTATGTTGAAATATACATGGTTTTTGCTGTCAATAACTTTTGAAAAT